>NZ_BMDZ01000112.1 GCF_014636235.1 Tistrella bauzanensis | reverse complement strand
TCGAACTCCTGACCGTTTGGGAATCCCCTATGAGTCAGGACTCACGAGATTTGGTATGAGTCAGGACTCACGAGATTTGGTATTACTGTTCCTCCGTAATTTTTGGCAGAGATATCCGCAAGATTGATCAATCCGTAAAAGTGACTTGCAAGACTCTGGTCAAGGTCCCGTTTGACATCACGCACTGGCGCAATGTCGCGAGCGAGATGTTTCCGAACGGGCTGCCTACCCCTTCGTCAAATCAACCGCCGCAATGGCTGTTCAATGGCCATCCCAAGACGGCACAACAGTCGCTACACGTCGCCGCTGCTCGATTGCTTGGTTATCGGTGGCCCCGCCAAACCGGTTCCGATTTTCACGATTGTCCCGCCATTGGTGCAGACGGGCTAGAGGCCTACGTCGATGGCGACGGAATCGTCTGCTTGAGCGCCCTCAAAGGCGAAGCACCCGCCGAGCAACGACTGAACGCACTTCTCGCCGGTGCCTTCGGCGCTGAGTGGTCGGCTGGAAAGCTTGCGAACTTGCTCGTTGACGTCGGTTATGCCGGCAAGTCGCTTGACGACTGGTTGCGAGATGGCTTCTTCACCCAGCATTGCGAGCTTTTCCTCCAGCGGCCGTTCATTTGGCACATTTGGGATGGACGGCGTGATGGCTTCCACGCACTGGTCAACTACCATCGTCTGGCCGCGCCGAACGGCGAAGGCCAGCGGACCCTCGAAAAACTCATCTACTCCTATCTCGGTGAATGGATCGATCGCCAGCGCGCCGATCAGAAGGTCGGCGTAGAGGGCGCCGACGCGCGTCTCGCCCATGCCGAGCATCTGCGCGCGGAGCTCACCAAGATTTTCGAGGGCGAGCCGCCCTATGACATTTTCGTCCGTTGGAAGCCGCATCACGAACAGCCGATCGGCTGGGACCCAGATATCAATGACGGCGTGCGGATGAACATCCGCCCCTTCATGACGGCGCGTCCTCTCGGCGCGAAAACGAACGGCGCGTGCATTCTCCGAGCTACGCCGAAGATCAAGTGGGACAAGGACCGCGGCAAGGAGCCCAACCGCGCCAAGGCCGATTATCCCTGGTTCTGGGGCTGGGATGAGACCACCCCCGATTTCGCGGGCGGCGCGACGTTCGATGGCAATCGCTGGAACGACCTGCATTACAGCCGCGCCGTCAAGCAGGCAGCGCGGACCCGACACGCTACCAAGGCGGGAGCGAAGCCGTGAGCGAAACCGCTCCCCGAACTCTCATTGATGCGATCGATGCTTCGCTCAAGCAAGCCTTACGCACGCCCGACGGCGTCGCACCGCCGACAGCGCTGCTGTGGACCGATGCCGACGGGCATTGGGGGCCGTTGATCCCCACGCTGCAGAAGGTTCTGCCGCAGCTCTACGTGCTCGGGGCCTACGCGCCCGAGGATCGCCGCGGGCCGGTGATCTGGCTCCGGTGCATCGTCGAGCGGAGCTTGCCCGAGGTCTCCCCGCCGCACGACGTTGTGCCAATCCTCTATCTGCCGAAGGTAAGCCGGCAGGACCTCCGGGCCGGCGGCGATTGCCCAGCCGAACTTCAGCCCCTGATCGAGCTTCAATACCGTGGGGCCGTCTGGCATCAGCGCAACGGGCGTGACTGGACCGTCGAAGCTTTCCTCACCTCCGAGGATGGCGTCGGTCTGGACATAGCCAAGGACAATCGCACGCGTGACGCGATGCTGCGGGCCTTGGTGCTGCTGGCGCCCGAGCCTCTTGCCGGGCTGCGCGGCCGTCGCCTGGAAGCCGATGATTTCGACCGATTGGCAATCGGCGATCCTGTGCGCGACTTGCTCACTTGGATCAGCGACAAGGATGGATTCGAGGGCCGCTGCGATCCGACCCATTGGGCGACTTTCAAGGACATCTGCTGGCGTGAATTCGGCCTCGATCCCGACGAGGATGGAATTCAGGGGGCCGCCGACGCACTGCTCCACGGCGGCGGGAAATGGGACGAAGTCTGGAAGCGGTTCTGCGATGCGCCGCGACTCTATCCAGGCGTGTCGACCGCATTGCGTCAGGCCCGGCCGCGCGATTTGCTCGGCCTCGCCGATCATTCCCGCCGGCCCGGCCTAAACGAGGAGCAGGAAGACAGGCTTCGTAAGGAGCTGGAAGCAGCGCTTGCGCTGCCGCACGGGCAGGCCTGTGACAGGATCACCGCGCTGGACGCCGAACACAAAGAGCGACGAGGCTGGGTTTGGGCCCAGCTCGGGGAAAGTCCCTACGCGATCGCACTCGAGCCGCTCGGCAAGCTGGCCAAAGCGGCCAAGGTTCCACTCGGAGGGGCCACAGCCGAAGCCATGGCGGCGGACTATGCGGTGCACGGCTGGCAGTGCGACCGCGCCGCGCTCGACGCCCTCGGCCGCCTCAAGCAAGGTGGCGAAAGCGGTCTTGTCACCAAGGTCGTCCGCACCCTTTACGAACCCTGGCTCGATCGCTCGGCGCGTCGATTTCAGGAATTGATGTCCGCTCCAGGCGTAGATTCGCGCAAGCTCACGGCTTCCGTCAGCGCAGAGCGGGACGCGTGCGTTCTCTTCGCGGATGGCCTTCGCTTCGATGTCGGCGCCATCCTGCAAGAACGCTTGGAGGCGCGAGGCTTCCGAGTGCGGATGTCGCATCGCATCGCGCCGATTCCGACAGTCACCGCGACGGCGAAGCCGGTCGCCTCCCCGGCGCATGGCTCGTGCTCAGGCAAAGCCGATGCAGAGGACTTCGCGCCCGTCATCACGACCAACGGCCAGCCCGCGACGGCATCCCGGCTTCGCGATGCGATGGCCCGCGCCGGCACCGCGATTCTCGATGATGAACAGGCGAGCATGGCCGTCAGCAGCGAGGGCGGCGGTTGGACGGAAACCGGCAAGCTGGACACTCTGGGACACTCTCTCAACGCCTTGCTCGTTCGCCAGATAGACCCGGAAGTCGATGCGCTGGTCGATCGCATCAGCGCTCTGCTGACCGCCGGATGGAGCCGGATCCGTGTTGTCACGGACCATGGGTGGCTGCTTCTCCCCGGCGGTTTGCCCAAGGTGGAACTCTCACCGCACCTGGTCGCCACCAAATGGTCGCGCTGTGCGGCGGTGAAGGGCGGCTCTACCCCAGATATTCCGACTTACCCTTGGTACTGGAACCCTATCTTGCGCATCGCTTCGCCGCCGGGGATCGGCGCGTTCATGGCGAACACGGAATATGCGCATGGCGGCATTAGCCTTCAGGAATGCGTCATCCCTGAGCTTGTCGTGGAGCGTGGCGAGGCCGCCGTCGCCGCCACGATTACCGGCATCAGTTGGCGCGGCATGCGATGCCGCGTGACGGTCGAGTCCAACGCGGCCGGACTACAGGTTGACCTGAGACTGAACTGGAAACAGGCGGCATCAAGCATCGTCGCGGCCGTCAAGGAAGTGAGACCGAACGGCGAAGCGAGCCTTGCGGTCGCGGATGACAAACATGAAGGCGCGGCTGCCTCGGTTGTCCTCTCCGATACGTCGGGACGGGTACTCGATTACAAGCCGACAACCGTCGGAGAAGACGCATGAGTATGGAACTCGATCAACTCGATAGTCTGGGCGCATCGGTCTTCGATGGCTATCTCGTGCGGAAGGATCTGGTGCGGAAATACTCGCGCCAATACCCGGTGCCAACCTACGTGGTTGAATTCCTACTCGGGCGCTACTGCGCCAGTGTTGACGAGAAGGAAATCGCCGAGGGCCTGGAGATCGTCGAAAAGCAGCTCAAAGATCGCACGGTCCGCACCGGCGAAGAAGAACTCTTCAAAGCCCGCGCGAAGGAGACGGGATCGGTCAAGATCATCGACATTCTACGCGCCCGCCTGGACGCGAAGAACGACTGCTATGTCGCGGAACTCCCCAGTCTGAATCTGAGGGACGTCCGCATCGACGATCAACACGTGCGTGAAAATGAAAGAATGCTGACCGACGGCTTTTATGCCGAGGTCACGCTCGCCTACGATGGCATCATCGCGCAGGAAAAAGCCGGACGCCCATTCAAGGTGGAAGGTTTGCGTCCGATCCAGATGTCGAAATCCGATGTCTTGGACACCTTCGCCAAGGCGCGTCAAAGGTTCAGCACAGCCGAATGGATCGACTTCCTGATGCGGTCGATCGGACTCGAAGCGTCCGCCTTCACCGAGAGGGCGAAGCGCGTCGTCCTCCTTCGCATGATCCCCTTCGTCGAGCGGAACTACAATCTCATCGAGCTTGGTCCGCGCGGAACAGGCAAAAGCCACCTTTTCCAACAGATCTCTCCATATGCCCACCTGATCTCTGGCGGTAAGGCCACCGTCGCGAAGATGTTCGTGAACAACGCTTCCGGCCAGCGCGGGTTGGTCTGCCAATACGACGTCGTGTGCTTCGACGAGGTAGCCGGTATTTCCTTCGACCAGAAGGACGGCGTGAACATCATGAAAGGTTATATGGCCTCGGGCCAATTCAGCCGCGGCAAGGAGAACATTCGCGCCGAAGGCAGCATCGTGATGGTCGGCAACCTCGACGTCGATGTCGAGCAGCAGCAGAAGATCGGACACCTTCTCAGCCCGTTGCCGCCCGAAATGCGGGATGACACCGCCTTCATGGATCGTATCCACGCCTATGCTCCTGGCTGGGACTATCCGAAGCTGAAGCCGAGCGAGCATCTGACCGATCACTTCGGGTTGGTTAGCGACTTTCTCAGCGAGTGTTGGAGCCGATTGCGGTCTGGCAACCGGGTCTCGGTCTTGCAAGGGCGTGTGCATCTCGGCGGCGCCCTCAGCGGACGCGATATTGAAGCCGTCAACAAAACAGTCAGCGGGTTGACCAAGCTCCTGTTCCCCGACCCAGAAACGCCGGTGCCTGATGAGGATCTCGAATGGATCGTGCGGGTGGCGCTGGAATCCCGCCGTCGCGTCAAGGAGCAGCAGCGCCGCGTCTTCAAGAGCGAGTTCCGCAACACGCACTTCAGCTACATCATGGGTTCGGACGGAGCAGAGCAATTCGTCTCGACGCCCGAACAGCACAGCGACGAAGCGATCGAGAGCGATCCTCTGCCGCCGGGCCAGGTCTGGGGCGTCAGCTTGGGTACGGGTGAAACCGGACCCGGTCTCTATCGTATCGAGGTGACGTGTGGACCCGGCAGCGGGGTTAGAATCCTGAACCAGCCGACCCCACCCGCCTTCCGCGAGAGTGTGCGCGTTGGCGAGCAGAACCTCTACACCAGAGCCAAGGAGTTAGTTGGAGACCGCAATCCCAGAGAGGAGGAATTTTCGCTTCAGATGCGTCCTATGGATGCCGACAAGACAGGAGCCGGCCTCGGCGTTCCTGTGCTTGTCGCGCTGTGTGGTGGCTTGCTCGGACGAAACACGCGGGGCGGCACGATTGTCGTCGGCGCCCTCAATCTCGGGGGCTCTATCGAGATGATCCCAAACGCCACCCGGATAGCCGAGCTCGCGATCGACAAGCAGGCGCAGACACTGCTCATGCCTGTCTCTGCACGCCGGCAACTGAACGACCTTCCGGACGATCTTTGGACGAAGATCAGTATCGAGTTCTACAAGGATGGGGCCGACGCGGTATTCAAGGCGCTCACGGAATAGCCCACGGTGGTCTTGGCCTCCATCCCGGCTGATTGGTAGTCATCGCTCCGCCAATTGGGAGTCATTTGGAGGTTTCGATCCGATAGGCCCTTGAGGGGAAAGCCTTCCCCCTGGCCGGCGCCATGGTCGCCGGCGCACCCCCTTCTGCGGGGAGGTCCCCGCAACGCCCCGTTTAGAGTGAGAGTGCGGACCGGGTTTGCCGTGACGGGTTGAGGGCTGGAGGAAAGGCCTCCGGCGCCCGTCGCGGAGACCCGCGATGTCCAAGCACCACCACGAAGCCGGCCCCGGCCGCGCCAGCCTGTACGACGAAATCACCACCAAGATCATCAGCGAGTTGGAGGCTGGGCGGCTGCCCTGGGTCCAGCCCTGGGGTACGGCCGCGGCGAAGGCGCCGCTCGCCATGCCGAAGAACGCCGCCACGGGGCGCGGCTATTCCGGCATCAACGTGCTCATTCTCTGGGGCGCTGTCGTCCAGCATGGTTATCCCTGCCAGAGCTGGCTGACTTTCCGCCAAGCGCTGGCGCTCGGCGGCCATGTACGGCGCGGCGAACACGGCATCACTGTCGTTTATGCCGACCGCTTCATCCCGGACGACGAGAAGCGACGCGCCGGCGAGACCGGCGAGGATGCACAGGCCATTCCGTTTCTGAAGCGCTTCACGGTCTTCAACTCGGCGCAGTGCGCGAACCTGCCCGAGGACGTGGCGATCGTCGCACCGCCACCCCCGCCAGGCTTGATCGAGCCCCAAGTCGAGGCGCTAATCAAGGCAAGCGGAATCGATTTTCGCATTGGCGGGGATCGCGCCTTCTACGTGCCGGCCCGCGACTATGTGCAGGTGCCGCCGCCCCAGGCGTTCTTCGAGCCGATCAACTGGCATCGGACCGCGCTTCACGAATGTTCCCACGCGAGTGGAGCGCCGCACCGCCTGAATCGCGACCTCTCGGGCGCCTTCGGCACCAAGAAGTACGCCTTCGAGGAGCTGGTGGCCGAGATCTCTGCGGCCTTCTGCTGCGCGGCCCTCGGCATTGTCCCGACTGTGCGGCACGCCGACTACATCGGCTCCTGGGCTGAGGTTCTGCGTGAAGACAACCGCGCCATCGTCCGCGCCGCGTCACAGGCGAGCAAGGCAGCGGACTTCCTGCTCGACTTTCTACCGGCGAGCGACCGGCTCATCGCCGTGACCTCCCATGACGACGTCGAACACATGACGGCGGCGGCGTGACACCGCGCCTCTTCCGTGAATCCTCGCAAGCGCAGACCCGCTTCTCCTGCTTTCCGGCTTTACGCCCGGAACAGAGGAAGAGGGCTGCGCTGCTCTTCGTGACGGGTTTGGAGGTCGAGGGAGAGTCCCCGGCCGCCCGTCGCGGAGTATCATCCCATGGCGACTGCCGTTCACAAGATCACCCTGTCGTCCTCGCGCGACATTCCCTTCAACAAGCTGGTGCTGAGCCAGTCCAACGTCCGGCGCGTGAAGGCCGGCGTCTCGATCGAGGAGCTGGCCGAGGACATCGCCAGGCGCACGCTGCTTCAGAGCCTCAACGTCCGGCCGGTCCTCGACGCCGAGGGCGCCGAGACCGGCATGTTCGAGATTCCGGCCGGCGGCCGCCGCTACCGGGCGCTCGAGCTGCTGGTGAAGCAGAAGCGGCTAGCGAAGACCGCGCCGGTTCCGTGCGTGGTCCGCGATCCTGGCACCGACATCCTCGGCGAGGACGATTCGCTGGCCGAGAACATCCAGCGTGCGCCGTTGCACCCGCTCGACCAGTTCCGCGCCTTCCAGGCCCTGCGCGAGAAAGGACGCTCCGAGGAGGACATCGCCGCGGCGTTCTTCGTCGGCGTGAACGTCGTGAAGCAGCGCCTGCGCCTGGCGTCCGTCTCGCCGACCCTCCTCGACCTCTACGCCGAGGACGGCATGTCGCTGGAGCAGTTGATGGCATTCACCGTCACCTCCGACCACGCCCGCCAGGAACAGGTCTGGCAGGCGATCTCCGGCTCCTGGCAGAAGGAGCCCTATCAGATCCGGCGCATGCTGACGGAGAAGACGGTGCGCGCCTCGGATCGTCGGGCGGTGTTCGTCGGGCTCGTTGCCTACGAGGCGGCTGGTGGGGTGGTGCTGCGCGACTTGTTCCAGTCCGACGACAGCGGGTGGCTCGAGGACGTGGCGCTGCTCGATGGTCTCTTCGCTGAGAAGCTGAAGATCGAGGCCGAGAAGATCGCGGCCGAGGGCTGGAAGTGGATCGAGGTCGCGGTCGACTTTCCCTATGGCCACACGCGCGGGCTCCGCGCGTTGGAGGGAGTTGCCGCCGACCTTTCGCCCGAAGAGCAGGCGACGATCGACGCGCTCAACGCCGAATACGCGAAGCTCGAAGCCGAGTACGACGGAGCAGACGAGTTGCCCGACGAGGTGGACGAGCGGCTCGGCGAAATCGAAACGGCGCTCGCCGCCTTCGACGATCGTCCCGTCACTTTCGACCCCGCCGACATCGCCCGTGCCGGCGTCTTCGTCAGCGTCGACGCCGAAGGCGCGCTGTCCGTCGATCGCGGCTACGTCCGTCCCGAGGATGAGGCGCCCATCGTCGAGCCCGGACAGGACGGCGATGATGAAACCGGCGCGGCAAGCCCGGACGGCGTGAAACCCGACGCGCCGGTGATCCAGCGCGCGGTCATCACTATCGGCGGCCAGGTTTCCGAACCGGAGGACGAGGACGACGACGTGGTGAAGCCGCTGCCCGACCGCCTTGTGACCGAGCTGACTGCGGAACGGACGCTGGCGCTGCGCGACAAGCTCGCGACCACGCCGTCGGTCGCGTTCCAGGCGGTTCTGCACAAGTTCTGCCTGGATGTCTTCTCGCGCTACTTCGCATCCGGCAGCGCCATGGAGGTCGCCGTTCGCAGCGTCACCTTCCCGATCCAGGCGCAGGGTCTGAAGGATACGCCGACGGCCAAGGCGATCTCCGAACGCCACAAAAGCTGGGAGGAGCGGCTGCCGAAGGATCGGGCCGATCTCTGGGACTGGCTCACCACCCTGACCGGCGACGATCAGGCCGCCCTCTTCGCGCATTGCGCCTCTTTCGGCGTCAACGCGCTCTACGAGAAGGGCGACCGCTATGGCGCCGGTATTTCGTCCCATGGCGTCGAGCAGCGCATCGGCGAGGCCAACCGCATCGCCCGGGCCGTCGGTCTCGACATGGTTGAGGCCGGATGGCGTCCGACCGTCGAGAACTATCTCGGCCGCGTGCCGAAGCGCCGCATCCTCGAAGCGGTTCGCAAAGGCGCAGGCGAGCGCGCCGCCCAGCTCATCGACCATCTGAAGAAGGGCGACATGGCGAAGGAGGCCGAACGGCTCCTGGCCGAGACCGGCTGGCTGCCGGAACCGCTGCGCACCGTCGATGATGACGCGCCGTCAGCCGACCAGGTCGGCGACGAAGGCGAGGGCGAGGCGCTTCCGGAATTCCTCGCCGGAGACGAGGACGAGCCTTCCGAGCAAGCAGAAGACGAGCCGCAGACGATCGCGGCTGAGTGACCCAATCGCGCGGGGCGGTTTTGGCCGTCCCGCGCATCCTTTCTCCTCAACCAATCCGGCAGCCCGGCCACCGCGCCGGGCGTTTTTGTTTCAGGAGGGCCGCATGCCCGTCTTCACCATCGAGACCACCTACCGCCTGCCGGTCTATCGGCAGCGCAGCTATGAGGCTGAAACTTTCGAAGCCGCCTGTGGGCTCGCCATCGCCGACGAGGGCTGGGACGACGAGAAATCCGACGTCGAAACCTCCGGCGACATCTACGTCACCGGCGTCTGGGATGGGCGCAACGCCGCCTATAGCGGCACAGCCCTTCCGATTCCGTCGCAATTCGGCGAACAGGTCCAGCGCAAGGCTGATCATTTTGAGGTGCTGCTCGGCCTGCTCAAAGTCGTTGCGCACATACCGGACACCGGACCGCACGATGATCTGTTCTGGCGCCGGCGCCTCGAGGGGGCGATCGCCAAGGCCGAAGCCATCCTTGCGGGTGCGCCCGATCCTGAAGGCTCGGGAGGCTGTCGCGCAATGAGCGCGGCGGGCTGGTTTAGAGCGTCACCGTCGCCTGGGACGGCGTGAGGCGGCCCGTCCTCCT
>NZ_BMDZ01000111.1 GCF_014636235.1 Tistrella bauzanensis | reverse complement strand
TGTGGAAGCCTGTTGAATCACGCCAAACTATCGTGCGCCAGAGATTCCGATCACCGCGTTAACCTGAACTCGTTGCCCTGGGGATCCGGGCCGGGCTATTGCATCAGCTTGCGGCCGTCCGCCGCCAGGATCTGTTCCATCAGATCGTTCAGCCACCCGGCCAGAACGACGTCCTGCGGCTTGCTGTCGGCTTCGATGATCGCGCGTTGCAGTGTGCGTTTGACCAGTCGGTCGGCTGCTGCCGGATCGGGCAGCATCAACCGGGCAGCCAGGCGCAGCATCGGCAACATCGAGATGATGTCGTGACCGGGCTCGATCCCGCTCCGGCGCTGTGCCGCACCGCCGGATGTGTCGATGGTGTCGGCGCGAAGCGCGCCCTCTGCCGGGACAGCCCCGGATAGGGCACCTCCGGCAGTGGCGGCAGGGCCCATTGAGGCCGGGGCGTCATCGAACAGCGCCATCAGCAGCCGCCGCCAGCTGACCGGCTTGCGCAGCTTGCTGGCATGGCGGAACCGGTCCGGGATCAGGATGTCGTCATAGCCGGTGAAGAACACGAACGGGATGTTCCGTTGCGCCAGATCATCGGCGATCGAGAACACCTGCTTGCCGTTGAGATTGATGTCGAGGATCGCCGCCTGCACCACCGGCAGAAAGGCGGCGGCCGCCTCCAGCGTCGGCGTCGGCCCCAGAACGTCGGCACCCATGTCTTCGAAGGCGCGTGCGAGGTCGTCTGCCAGCAGGAACTCGTCTTCAGCGATCAGGATCCGTAGGCCTGTGAGGTTCTGCAAAAAAGCCTCCATCGCGCGTTCGGTGGCACGAGGCGTCAATTGGGGTCAAACAAGGTCGGGCGGGGCGGCCGTGCCGGTCTCAGTGCAGCGTGTTGCGCAGTTTCCGTCGCAGTTGGCGGTCGGCGTCGGCACTGTGGCGCCGCCTCTCGTCCAATGCCACGGTCAGGGCTTCCTCAAGTTCCTCGGCCAGTGCCAGAAGCGATTGAGGAATGGGATCACAGGCGGCGGCCACGGCATCAGGATGAGGCTCGTGGCGCCGCGACGGCGTGTGCAGGCGAATCTGATCCAGTGCATTGCGGCCCGGCCGGCCGTCGCCCAGGGCGCCGCCCGTCTTCTTCCTGTCGGCCATTTTTTTCACCTTGGCTGTTTCTTCTGCGCGCCGCCATCCACGACCTGCGCAGGATGTGGGGGCGTCTCGCCCATGCCTGCCGCGGTCATGGTGCCATCTGGCGTGCGGCCATCTGGTGCGTCGCCGTCGGAATGCCGCCTTGTGGCGCGCCACATCTGTCGAAATTTCCATCCCAACGCAGTGCGCCGCAGATGGTTCCGCCCGATCTCATCCTGGCCCCGGGCTGATGATCCTCGTCCCGGGCCGCCTCGTGGTCGCGGTGTCGCCCGATCCGCGCACGCCATGGCCACGACCGCAATCGCCGCCCGCCGGCCGATGATCGCGTCGCTGTCTATATTTCGGGATCGTCACCCGGCATGTCAATTGGACAGACGCATGACGCGAGGCTTGGCCGGGGTCTGCACCTGTGCGACAAACAACGACTTCGATTATCTCGTAATCGATGATGCCAAATCTATAGGATATTTCCATGGGAACAGACCGGCCAACGCACCTCATTGTCGGCATAGGCGCCTCCGCCGGCGGGATTCCCGCAATGGAGGGCTTCTTCAAGGGGGTGCCACAGGGGTCGGGTCTGTCCTTCGTGGTGGTCACCCATCTGAGCCCTGAGCGCGAGAGCATGCTGCATCAGGTGATCGGCCATTACACGGATCTGCCGGTCATCATTGCCGCCGAAGGCATGCAGGTCGAGCCCGACCACGTCTATGTCATGCCGCAGAACGCCTTGCTGAGCATCAAGGGCGGCCGCCTGACCCTGCGCCGGTTGAATGTGATGCAGCGCGAGCGCAAGCCGATCGACATCTTCTTCAGCGCGCTGGCCGCCGATATGGGCGAGCGCTCGGTGGGCGTGGTGCTGTCCGGTGGCGATTCCGACGGCACGCTCGGGGTCAAGGCGATCAAGGAACGGGGCGGGCTGACGCTGGCGCAGGTGGCGGACGGATCGGGGCCGCGCAATCCCGACATGCCGCAAAGCGCCATTGCCAGCGGCCTGATCGACATCGCCGTGCCGGCCGAGGAGATGGGCCGCAAGCTGGTGGAATATGCCCGCAGCTTCGATCTGCTGGATCGTCTGCCGGCAGCGTTCGACGACAGCGAGGATCTGACCGAGGCGAAGAACGCCATCTATGCCATCCTCCGCACCCAGACCTCGCATGATTTCTCGGGCTACAAGACCAACACTTTCATGCGCCGGGTCAAACGGCGGATGCAGATCGTGCAGGCGACCACGATGGATGCCTATGTCGCGCAGTTGCAGGAGAAGCCGGAAGAATGCATGAACCTCTTCCGCGATCTTCTGATCAACGTCACCAACTTCTTCCGCGATGGTGATGCCTTCGACGCGCTGGCCGCCATCGTGATCCCACGTCTGTTCAAGAACCGGACCGCCACCGATACGGTCCGGATCTGGGTTCCGGGCTGTGCGACGGGCGAAGAGGTGTATTCGATCGCCATTCTGGTGCGCGAGCACCTGGCGACGCTGGCGGTGGCGCCCCGCGTCCAGATCTTCGCGACCGATATCGACGAGGCGGCGCTGGGCGTTGCGCGCGCGGCCCGCTATCCCGAGACGCTGCTTGAGAACGTATCGCCAGAGCGGCGCGACCGCTTCTTCACCAGCGATGGCAGCAGTTTCGTGGTCGACAAGGAGGTGCGCGACCTGTGCGTGTTCTCGCCGCACAGCGTGATCCGCGATCCGCCATTCTCGCGCATGGACCTGATTTCCTGCCGCAATCTGCTGATCTATCTGGGACCGGATGTCCAGAACCGGGTGTTGCCGACCTTTCATTATGCGCTGAAGGGGGGCGGCTATCTGTTCCTCGGCACGTCGGAGAGTGTGGGGCAGCATGGCGACCTGTTCGTGACGCTGGACAAGAAACAGCGGCTTTTCCAGGCGCGGGAGCATGTGATCGCACCGCGCCTGACCCTGCTGCTGGGCACCGGCGATCTGGGATCTTTCGGCACCAGTCCGTTGCGCCGGGACGGCGGCTTGTCGCCGTCGATGCGTCAGGCGGTGGAGGCGCAGGTGCTGGAGCGCTTCGCCCCCGCGCATGTGGTGGTCGACGGCGATGGCGAGGTGATCTATTACTCGGCCCGGACCGGCAAGTATCTTGAGGCACCGCAGGGCGCACCGTCGCGGCAGCTGATCTCGATGGCGCGGCGCGGCCTGCGCGCCGATCTGCGCGCGGCGCTGCGCGAGGCGATCGAGAGTGGCCGACCGGTGGTGCGCGACAATGTGGCGGTCGACGAGGCCGACGACCGGGTTCAGTTCATCACTCTGACCGTGGAACCGCTGGCCGGCCGTGGCAGCGGCGACCCGCAATTCCTGGTGCTGTTCGAGCCGGCGGGCCCATCCCAGACCCGCGCCGAGGCCCTGCGGACCGTCGATCCAAATGACACCGCCGATCTGGAGCGCGAGTTGCGCGACACGCGCGAACGCCTGCAATCGACCATCGAGGAATACGAGACCGCGTTGGAGGAACTGAAATCGTCCAATGAGGAGCTGGTGTCGGTCAACGAGGAAGCGCAATCGACCAACGAGGAACTGGAAGCCTCGAAAGAGGAGATGCAGTCGCTCAATGAAGAGCTGAACACGATCAATGCCGAACTGACCGAGAAGGTCGAGGAACTCGACCGCGCCAATACCGACCTCAAGAACCTGTTCGAAAGCACCCGGATCGCGACGATCTTTCTGGACAGGGATCTGGTGATCCGCACCTTCACCCCGGCGGCATCGAGCTTCTTCAACCTGCGCATGGCGGATATCGGACGGCCGCTGACCGATCTGGCCAGCCAGCTGGACTATGGCGACCTGAAACAGCATATCAGGGCGGTGTTCTCGTCGGGCGAGATGATCGAGCATCAACTGGCCCGCGACGAGGATGGCACCCACTACCTGGTCCGCCTGATCCCCTATCGCGGCAGCGACAACCGGATCAACGGTGTGGTGGTGACCTTCGTCGACGTCACCACTCTGGCCGAGGCCCAGGACCATCAGTCGGTGCTGATTTCCGAGCTGAACCACCGGGTCAAGAACATGCTGGCGGTGGTGATCAGCATTGCCAACCGCACGCTGGAAAGCGCCCCGGACCCCAAGGCGTTCAGTGTGGCCCTGATCGGCCGACTGCATGCGATGGCACGTGCATACGGCCTGCTGTCGCGGGAAAGCTGGTCGGAAGTGGCCATGGAAGACCTGATCCGCCAGGAAATGGACCCGTTCGGCCCGGACCGCACCGTGACGGAGGGGCCGGTGATCCGGCTGAAGCCGGAACAGGGCCTGTCGCTGGGCATGGTGATCCATGAACTGGCGACCAATGCCGCCAAATACGGCGCGCTGTCGATCCATGGCGGCCGCGTGGAGATCACCTGGTCCGCCGACCATGAGCATGTTCATCTGAACTGGGTCGAGCGGGATGGCCCGCGGGTCGGCTCTCCTGAGGAGACCGGTTTCGGTCTGCGGCTGGTAAAGGGTGAGATCGGCTATCGTCTGGGCGGAATGGTGGAAACCTTCTTCGCTCCGGACGGTTTGAAGGTGGTGATCTCGTTCCCCCTGACCTGACAGGAGACGGCATGGCCCGGCGAGCGCGCGTGCTCATCGTCGAGGACGAATGGGTCGTGGCTGAAGACCACGCGGGGCAATTGCGCTGCGTGGGTTATGACATTGCCGGCCCGGTGCCCGATGTCGCAGCGGCCCTGCGGCTTCTCGACGGGGTGCCGATCGATGCGGCGATCCTGGATGTGTGGCTGAGGGGCAAGAACAGCTATGCGCTGGCCGACCGGCTGGACCGTCGCGCCATTCCCTTCGCCTTCGTGAGCGGCCTGTCGGCGGGCGACCTGCCGCCACATCTGCGGCCGCACCCGATGCTGCCGAAGCCGGTGCTGCCCGACGCCCTGCGGGCGATGGTCGATATGCTGCTGGGCGAGACGCCGACCCCGGGCCATGAGGAACCGTAGCTCCGGCGCCGCTTGAGGCCGGTCGGCGCTGTTCCCGCGCCGTCGCCGCTCCAGTTCCTCGCCTGATCCGGTTTTCCCCGGGGCACGGAAGGTGCCATCACCACAGACGGGAGACCTGTTGGCATGACCGAGCAACCGCCCGCGACCGATGCCGGCGATGACGAGACGCCGGCCCGGCGCGGCCTTGCGGCGTGGTGCACCTTCTTCGAGACCCTGTCGCCGGCGACCCTGGACCGGATCGACGCGCTGTCGGTGCCGGATCTGCGCTTCGTGGACCCGTTCAATGACGTCACCGGCCGCGAGCGGGTGCGGGCGCTGCTGGCCCATATGTTCCAGACGCTCGATGCGCCGTGTTTCGTGGTGCTGCATCAGGCCTGCGACGGCGATATCGGCCTGATCCGCTGGCGGTTCACCGCCCGCCCGCCCGGACAGGCCGCCGGCTTCACGATCGAGGGCATGAGCGAGGTGCGGCTGGCGGGAGACGGGCGGGTGATCGCCCATATCGACCATTGGGACGCGGCGGGCCAGATCTATGAACGGGTGCCGGTGCTGGGCTTTGTCCTGCGCCGGATCCGGGCGCGTCTGGCGGCGCCGGTCGCGGGAGATCCTGCCGATCGCCGCCGCTGATCAGTCTTTCACCAGCCGTGCGGCGAGCGTCAGCCACCAGCGGCTGGGCAGGGCGCGGGCCAGCACCAGAAACAGGGTGAAGCGCTTCGGGAAATGGATATGGAAGCGGCGGGATTTCAGCCCGTCGCTGATCGCGCGCGCGGCGGTGGCGGCATCGATCATCGCCGGCATCCTGAAGCTGTTCATGTCGGTCAGCCGGGTACGCACGAAGCCGGGATTGATCACCCGGACATCGATGCCGCGCGGGGCCAGTTCGATCGCCAGCGTTTCCGCCAGATTGAGCACACCGGCCTTGGACGCGCCATAGCCGATCGCCCGCGGCAGGCCGCGATAGGCCGAGGCGCTGGCGACGAGGGCAAGCTGTGGCCGGGTACCGCGCGCCAGCACGGGGATCGCCACCGCCGCCACGCGCAGGGCACCGATGAGATTGACCTCGATCATCGTTGCCGCCTTGCCGATGTCGAGATCATCGGCCCCCATCGGCCAGTAGACGCCGGCCGCATAGATGACGTGATCGACACCGCCCCAATCGGCCAGCAGCGAGGCGGCGGCGGCATCCAGTGCCGCCTGATCGGTGGCGTCCAGCGCCAGGGCGCGGGCATCGGGGCCGAGTTCGGCCGCAAGGGCCGCGAGGTCGTCGGCGCGTCGGGCGCTGATCGCCACCCGCGCCCCCTCTGCCGCCAGCAGGCGGGCGAGGTCGCGGCCGATGCCGTCGCTGGCGCCGATCAGCCAGACCCGCCGGCCGTGCCAGCTTTCAAGCCGGCGCAGCAGCGGGGCAGGGCGGGCATCGGAAGGCGGGCGCGCATCGGCTGGCCGGCTGGGGCGGGTTGGTTGCATCTCAGCGGGCATGAGCCATCTCCACCTGCACCACATCGATCCGGCCGGTGTCGAAACCGGCGGCGCAATAGGCCAGGTAATAGCGCCACAGCCGGATGAAGCGGTCATCGAAGCCGGCGGCCAAGACGCGGGCGCGGGCGGCATCGAACCGGGCGAGCCAGGCGATCAGGGTGCGGGCGTAATCCGCCCCGAAGGCATATTCATCGGTGACGGCCAGCCCGGCGGCGGCGGCCTGATCGCGGATGATCTGGCGGGTGGGCAGCATGCCGCCCGGAAATACATAGCGCTGGATGAAATCGGCCCCGCGTCGATAGCGGTCGAAATGCGCGTCGTGAATGGTGATCGCCTGCACCATGGCCCGGCCGCCAGGGGCCAGGCGGTCGGCGAGGGTGCGGAAATAGGTCGGCCACCATCGTTCGCCCACCGCCTCGATCATCTCGATCGACACGATATGGTCGAACCGGCCCTGAAGGTCGCGATAGTCGCGGAAGTCCAGTAGCGCGCGGCTGTCCCAGCCGCCGGCACGGGCCCGTGCCTGGGCATAGGCAAGCTGGGCACGGCTGATGGTGATGCCATGGACGGTGTGGCCGCGATCGGCCGCGCGCTCGGCGAAACCACCCCAGCCGCAGCCGATTTCCAGAATATGTGCTGCCTCGCTGCTATCCCCGGCGATCCGGTCGAGAATGCGGTCATATTTGGCATGCTGGGCGGCGGTGAGGTCGCCCGTATCATCGGAGGCCGTACGGTCGGAGCCTGGGCCATCGGAGCCGGGGCCATCGGGGCCGAAGATGCCGGCCGAATAGCTCATGCTGGGATCGAGCCAGAGTTCATAGAAGCTGTTGCCCAGATCGTAATGGGCGTGGATGTTGCGCTTCGACCCGCGCCGGCTGTTGCGACGGACCAGGGCATGGGCCATCCAGCCCAGGATCCGGGCTGTCCGCCGGCCGGCAAAGCCTGCGGCGAGGGCGGCCTCGTTGCGGGCAAGCAGGGTGAGCAGGGCGGGGAGATCGTCGGTATCGACCGCGCTGTCGATATAGGCTTCGGCGAATCCGACGGCGCCGCGTTTCAGGCAGCGGCGGACCACCGACCAGTCGGCCAGCCGCATCAGCGCATGCGGACCGGGGGTGGCGCCCCGCGCCACCACCCGGCGGCCATCGGGCAGGGTGATGGTGAGGTCGCCCACCGCCCAACGCTCCACCGCGCCGCGCAGCAGGGCTGGCAGGTCGATACCAGCCAGACCGGCGCCGGGACCACCCCGCGACAGGCTGTCGGTGCTCATCGCGTCGTCTCCTCGATCGGTGGCACCGGCCGGCGGTGGAACGACACGGTCCCCCGGGTCCAGAGCCTGAGTGCCTGCCAGTGGATGCGGGCGACCACACCCAGCGTCATCAGCGGCATCGACAGCAGCAACCGCAGAACATGACTGGTGTCGAGCACGCCGCGTCGGGCGGTGACGGCGGTCAGCAGCAGGGGGCCGCTGTCATCGTGATAGTCGATGGCGGCGGTGATGGTGTCGTCGGTCACCCGGAAGCGGAAGCGGTAATGGCCCTCGATCGCGCAGAACGGCGAGACGTGGAACACCTTGCGGGCGGTGATCCGGCAGGCGGGGGTGATCGGCCGGCCATCATCATGCGCCACCAGATAATTGTGGCGGTCGCCGAAGGTGTTGTTCACCTCGGCCAGAACCGCCCTGAGCCGGCCCGCATCATCATGGATGAACCAGAAGCTGACCGGGTTGAAGACATGGCCGAGAACCCGGGGATGGGCCATCAGCAGCACCCGGCCGCCGGTCAGATGCGCCAGACCGAAGGTGGCCAGGATGCCGTGAAGCCAGGGCTGCCAGGGGCTGCCGTCACGGGGGCCATGGTCGCGGGTCAGCAGCGCCAGCGGCCGGCGGCGGTCGACCCCGAACAGCAGATTGCCGGCGCGGTCCAGCTCGTCGAGCCACAGCGTGATGTAGAACGCCGGATAGACGAAGCTGTTCTCGCGCGGCTTCAGGCGCCTGTGCATGACCCGGGCCGGGCTGAGCCCACCTGCAATGACCATCAGTGTCCTCGTGGTGCCAGGGCCCGTAGGCCCCGCCGATTAAACTTGTGGTGTCACGTAAGTCAGGATGGGAACGACCGGCCGCCAATTCCAGTGTGATCGGAACCGGTGGCTGTGGCGGTCATTCCGCGGCGGCGGCAAGGTCTGCGGCCGGGCTGTGGCTCGGGCGAGCCATCGCCGCCACCCGCCGCGCGAGCCGCGGCGCCAGGCCGTCGAGCGCGGGCAGCCGCCTGATGGTCTGTTCACCCAGAAGATCCGCCCAGGGCAGGTCGCCCCCGGCCATGACGCCCGCAGCCAGCCCGCTGGCGCAGGCGTCTTCATGGAAGCCGAAGCCGAAATAGCTGCCGGCATAGAACACGCCGCCCTGGCCCTGAAGCGCACCCAGCCGGTGCTGGGCGGCGATGGCGGCAGCATCGAACACCGGATGGGCATAGGCGATGTCGGCAAGCACCGATGCCGGTTCGAACGGCGGGTTCAGGGTGACGAACAGATCCCGGTCTGTGGCCAGTGGTTGAAGGCGGTTCATCCAGTAGCTGACCGCCAGATGCTCGTGGCCGGCATCATTGATGCTCTGGCCGAGATAATTCCACGCGGCCCAGGCCCGGCGCCGGCGCGGCATCAGCCGGGTATCGCGGTGCAGGACCGCGCGGTTCGCCTGATAGCCGAAGGCACCCAGCACCGATTTTTCGGCGGCGGTCGGCTGGTCGAGCAGCGCCAGGCTGTCATCGGCATGGGCCGCCATCACCACGGCGGCGAAGCGCCGGGGGGCATGGTCGCGGCATTTCACCAGTGGCCCGCCGGCATCGCGCAGTACCGTCTCGACACCCGCCTCGCCGGCGAAGCTGATCAGCGGATGGGCCAGGATGCGTGCGGCATAGCTGCCGGTGCCACCGGCCACCGTCCGCCAGACCGGCCGGCCGCGATAGTCGAGCAGGGCATGGTTGTGGAAGAAGCGGATGAAGCTTTCGGCCGGAAAATCGAGCATGGCCGCCATGGGCGCCGACCAGATCGCCGCCCCCATCGGCAGCAGATAGCGGCGGGCGAAATCGGCCGAATAGCCATGCGCGGCCAGAAACGCGCCCAGGAGCCTGTTGCAGAATGGGCTCCAACCCTGTCGATGTCCGCTTGCCCCCGCGCTGCGGGGCTGATTCCCTCGGGTGAGGTG
>NZ_BMDZ01000110.1 GCF_014636235.1 Tistrella bauzanensis | reverse complement strand
TGACCCCGTCTGCGAGGCTGCATAGCCTCATCAACCAGCGACGTCCGCCGAGCCCTTTTCAACATCGGGCGGGACATCCCCTGATGCTTATGGCGCATCACGTTGCTCAAATTGATGGTACAGAGGCAGTCGAGACTAGGGATGGATAGCATAACCCGCGGACGAATCGGAATGATCGTTCCTGGAACGATGGTTCCGGCGTCGGCTCCATCATCGCCATGGATCTCAAGGAGGTCATGGCGATCAATCTGCGTCGGTTGCGTCATGCGAAAGGGATGACGCAAGAGGAGTTGGCCGAGCGGGCCGGGTTGAGCGCCCGGTATATCGGGGCGATCGAGCGCGCCGACGTGTCGGCGAGCGTCACCGTCCTGGGCCAGGTGGCCGAAGCGCTTGATGTGGAGGCTACCGAGCTGGTGCGAGCTCCTCATCGCAATGGCGACTCGGCGATTTCAGCCGAGCCTCAACAATAGCGCCTTCGTCCCGGGCGCCGCTGGGTTCGACCTTGGCCGACGGCGGCCCAGGAACTCTCGAAAAAGTCGATGCCCCGCCCGGACCGGCCGGACGGGGCATTGTAGGGAGGTCAGTCGCTCCGGCGGCCGTTGGGGCGGGACCAGATCAGGCTGTAGCCCTCGCCGTCCTCGTCATCGAACAGGTTGGCGAAGATCGGGGCGGTGAAGCTCGGATCGTCGAGCTTGAGGCCCAGATAGTCGCGGCCTTCGTTGGAGCGCTTGGCCCAGGCGGCGCCGATCTCGACCCGGCCGACATAGACGCGGTGGCTGGGGCTGTTGTCGCCGGAGCGGGTGGCTTCGGGGACGATCCGGACGTTCTTGGCCTGGACCGAGAGGGTGACGATTTCGCCGGTGAATTCGTTCGAACCGGTCTTCTTGAAGGTGCCGATGGTCGCCATGGTAGTTCTCCTTGATCTCTGTTTCCGAGCCCGCACCATTGCGGCCTCGATGGTGATCGAAGGGCCGGAGGCGATCGACGGCGCACCCCGAAGGGGCTCGACAGCAAAGGAGGGGCTTTCTTGTCTCGCGAGGAATGACGGCGCAGCCGGCAGGGGAAGAAAGTTTTGACGCCGCTGTTGCGCCATAGGCGGTCGAGGCTTTAGCCGGCCTTCGGCCAGATCCATCCATCGAAGAGGCCGTTCGGTGCGCTCGGCCTGACAGAGCTGAGATCAAGGGGAACTTGGCGACTTTCGAGTCACCGCGGAGGCTGGCCAGTGAATTCGACGGTAATCCGGGCCCCGTCCTGGCCACCAACGGATCTCCTGCTTCGGAGACCAAGCTCCGGCTGCACGCCCCGTCACGCGCATCGTTGGCCATATCCGAAAGACGTCGCCACCTCGGCCATGTCGCCTCAACAACCCGCCACGACGCCCGGTACTCTGCGATGATCGGGTGAGCTTCGACGCCAGTCGGCCCTCACTCCGCGTTCGACGACGAGGATCGCGAGCATACCGAATGCGTGATCTGGCCCCACCCCGACGGCCGTCGACGTGATGATGTCAGCCCCGCGCTAAGCCCTGTCCGGCTGGTCCGGGCGCGGCCATTCCGGTGAAGCGGACGAACGCCGTGACGCTGACGGCGACCGCGCCGATGACGGCGAAGATCGTCTGCCAGGTGGGTGAAGGCATCGCCATCTGGGCGATCCCATGCGTGGCGCTGTAGCCGGCGACGGTGGCGGGCGCGACATAGAGGAAGATGATCAGGAGCCGAGCCCATGCCCAGGGCACAAAGGCGAGCGCGAGCTGGCCCAGGCCAAAGGTGACGCCGCCCGCCACTAGACCCACGGCGATGCCTCCAAGCACGCCGGCGCCGGTGTGAAAGGCCCAGATGCCGATCGTCAGACCGGCGAAAAACGGCAACGCAAATACAGCGAGGGTGAACAGCAGCCAGCAGATAAAGCCGATGCCGACGATGACGAGGAGTGGTCCGAAGATGATCATGGCGGTGTACTCCGTGAGATAAAGGTCTGACGGTCGCGCCTTCCACCACCACCACGGCGCGAGCATGAGTATAGCCGCAAACAGGCGCCAGTGGGAGTGGGAATCCCGCTGGCGCTCTGAGGTTCAGCGTGTGTGGCGGTTGGCCCCTTCATGGTTGGAAGGGGTCGAATTCGTGGATGACGGCGGCGGGATCGCCGTCATATTCGGCGGCCAGCATGACGCCGAAGTTGCCAGCGTCAGCATGAAAGACGACTACGCAGACCATGAGAGTGATGGCGAGGTTCCAGCCGTTAGCGAATGCGAGGGCTTGAGACATTGATCCGGCTCCTGTGCTGAGGCGGGGACCATCCCCGCGCGACAGGCGCCCGATGTGTTCGGCCGAGGGCCGCAATCACCGCGAAGGCGAAGACGCAGCGGCGGCACGCTTCGCGTAAGCCGACCCTTTACGGGTTGATGGCGTCAGGTCCTCTGCCGGACCAAGGATCAGCGCTGATAGACGCGGGGTGGCGTCCGCCGGCAGGAGCCGCCACTCAAAGGCCGTCGCGGACAATGCATGGAACCTCGTTGTCCTCACGGTGCGCTGGCCGATCAGCTAAGGTGTGCTTACGAGTCGACATGATGGTTGAGGCATGCGGCATGGCGGAATTTACGGGACGCGACCTGCACCTGGTGAAGAAGGCGCTCGCCATTGCGGTACTGGCGATCGAGCGGCAGCCGGGGCCGTTTCAATCGGCGTCCGATCAGAGCGACATGAAGGCGCTGCTCGATGGCCTGATCGAGAACGATACGGAGTTGGCGCACTATGCTCGTGCGGCCCAGATTGCCGTGACGGGTGAACCGGACTGAAAGGCGGCTTTGCTGAAAGCCGCCGATCCGCTTTTCCGGGTTCACTTCATTGCGGACGAAGAGAAGGCAGCGCTCACGCGCCGCCAAACTTCCAGACCGGGATGCCGAACTTCTTGGCCTTGTCGGCGAGGTTGTCCTGGATGCCAGTGCCCGGGAAGTGCATCACGCCGATCGGCAGCACTTCGAGCATTGCATCGTTGCGCTTGAACGGCGCGGCCTTGGCGTGCTTCGTCCAGTCGGGTTTGAAGGCGATCTGCGTGACCTTGCGGTTGTCGGCCCATTTGGCTGCAATTAGCTCGGCGCCCTTGGGCGATCCGCCGTGCAGCAGCACCATGTCCGGGTGCTTGGCGTGGACCTGATCGAGCTTCGCCCAGACCAGCCGGTGGTCGTTGAAGTCGAGCCCGCCGGTGAGTGCGACCTTCGGACCCGGGGGGAGGAGCACCTGGTTCGCCGCGCGCTTCTTCGCCGCCAGGAAGTCGCGGCTGTCGATCATCGCGGAGGTCAGATTGCGATGGTTGACCTTCGAGCCGTTGCGCGGCCGCCAGGCCGAATGGGTGTGATGCTCGAATTGGTCGGCCGCTTGATCGCGCATCAGCTCGAAGGCGTTGCGGCGTTCGATCAGCGTCTGGCCTTCCGCCGTCAGGCGTTCCAGCTCGACGGATTTGACCTCGCTGCCGTCCTGTTCCCGTTGCGCGCGTTGCTGGGCCAGCTCGTTGTCGTCGAGTTCGCGTTCGATCCGTTCGATGGCGCGATGGAAGACATTCACCGTCGACCAGAGCAGGTCCTCGAGGTCGGGTTCGAGGCGAGTGTCAGCCAGCGCCACCACGAGGGCGTCGAAGATGTCGGAGATGCTGCCGGCGAGGATGTGCGCTTCGGGAAGCGGCCTGGGATCGGGCTCGTCGTTGAAGGGGCGGTAGCCATAGAGCTGGAGTTCGTGGAGGACCTGGTCGGTCGGGGATGAGCTGTGGTGCGGCTCGAAATCGTCGTCGTGGTTGGTGGTCATCGCGGCTTTCCTTGTCGGATCGGCCGCGCCCATCGCGGCCTTCATGGCGACGAAGGCGGCGGGCGGAACGGACTTGCACCCGCAGCGCAGCGGAGGGCCGAAGCCTCGGCGGAGGACCGAAGGGGGCCGACTATTTTGTCTCGCGATGTAAAGGCGGCTCCGCCGCCGACGGAAAATAGTCGGCCCACAAGGTTGCCGGTCCGGGCCGCTTGCTGCCCGATCGCCCTCTCAGAAGGCCGTGGGCGTGGTCCTCTCCGACGCTGAGGGAAAGCACGACCGCCGACCCTGTGGCGACGACGCCGGCGAATCGCCTCTCATCCCATTCCGGCTAGGCCGCCAGCTCCATGAAGCGGGCGACGTCCTGTGCGGCGATCTGCACCCGGCTGGCCGCTCGAAGCGCGTCGATCCCGAGCAGGCGGAGATCCTCGTTGAAGTCGCCGAGCCGTGGCGAGATCACGATCGCCTCGATCCCGACCTCCTGCGCCCGGTCAACCAATGTCGCCATCGCGCCATCGCCGGCCGGATCGTCGTCGCAGGCGATGTAGAGTCGGCGCAGCGTGTCCGGGAGCAGGATGGCGGAAAGATGCGCTGCCGAGAGGGCTGCGACCATCGGCATGGTTGGCAGGACGCATCGGAGCGACAGTATCGTCTCGATACCTTCGCCGGCCGCCATGATCTCGCCCGCCACGCCAAATCGAACGGCGTGACCGAGAAGATCGCCCATCGCCCGTCGCGGCGTGTCGATCGGCGCCTTGCCGAGTGTCGCCTCGGTGAAGCCGCCGGGGTCGAGCCAAGTGCGATGCGCGCCGGTCAGATGGCCGGAAAGATCGGCGACGGCGGCGATCATCGCCGGCCACGTCTCGGTCGGGCTGTGCTCGTCCGGCCGATAGTAACAGCGCGGATGGAAACGCAGGCTTCCGGTTCCGTGCAAAAACGTAATGCCGCGATTACGGAGATACGCTTCTACGAGAGTGCGTTCGATCGGCTGCGACATGGCGAACAGTCGCCGTGCCGCCTCCGGCGATCCGGTTGGAGCGCTGGGCGTTCGCGATCGGGGACGATCCGGCTCAGGCTCCGGGTGCGGCAGGCTGAGGAATGAACGTGCCTCATCGGCAACGTCCTTAAAGTCGACCAGGCCGCAGCTTTCCCGGATCACGTCGAGCAGATCGCCATGCTCGCCGGTCGCGGCGTCGGTCCATTTGCCGGCCGGCCCTTTCGGCGACTCCTTGAGCCGAACGAACATCGAGCGGCCCGGCGTATTGCGCACGTCGCCCACGAGCCAGTAGCCGCCTTCGCGGCGGCCGGCGGAGAGGTAGCGGCGGCACACCGCCTCGGCGTCGCGCGCGAGACGGTGCGCCAATTCGGCCGCGTCGTGGCGTGCCATCACGCGGCCTCCCGCTCGCTGATGCGCAGGGCCGGATAGTGGTCGAGGACTTTCGCCAGCACGCCGGCGCCGGTGGCGTCGGTCGGCACGAACATGCGCAGCTTCCACGAGATGATCTCGCTGAAGAGGCCGTAGGCGCGCAGGCGGTCGCGCATCGTGTCGGTGAAGCCCGACAGCTCGATGCGGTGAGCGCCCATGACGCGCACGCGGTGGAGCTGCTGGCCCTCGGCGAGGTCGAGAACGGTGCGGCCCTCCATCAGCGCCGTAAAGGCGGCATCCGGCGTCAGGGCGATGGTCCCGGTTACGGACGCGTTCGCCGCCCAGGCGGGCGAGACCCTGCGGCCGATGATGCGCTCGCCGGTGTCGGTCTGGAGGCGATACACGCGCGTCGACTCGTTCGGCAGGCGCTTCCAGATCGGCAGCAACAGCCCGGCGACGATATGGATCGTGCTGTCGGCGAACTCGGGGATCTCGGCGACTTCGTGAACCCATGCGGTGGCGAAGGCCTCGCGCTCCGCCGCCTGCCAGTGGCTCTCGTCCATCATCTTCAGCGACGCATGGTGATGCTCCATCGGCCGGATCAGGCGTACGCGGCGTTCGATCTCGCCATCGTCGAGCATGAGGCTCGGCGCGGGGATCTGCACGGCGGCGCGGCCCGAGCGCTCGTTGACGAGCAGCATAGAGCGGGGATCGGTGAGATGGTCCAGCGCCTCATCGAGCGTCACCGGGCGATTGCGCCGGCGCTCGGTGATGGTGAGCAGCCGGGTCTCCGCGCTCGTGGCGGGATGGGTGTAGATCGAGCGGCGATCGGTGATGACAAAGCTCTCGGCCCGCAGCGTCTCCAGCCCGACGTCATAGACGCCGCTGGCGATGGCGCCCTCGATCTTGGCGTTCAGCAACTGCTCAAACGCGGTGAACAACGCGCCCTGCAGATCGATGGTGAGAGCGAGCAGGCGGTTGAGGAAGGTTGTGATCGGCGGCAATTCGTCCTTGATGCCGTTGGCATCCATGAGCTTGAGGCCCGTGGCGGCCTCGAACATCTGGAGCGAGCAGCCGTCGATCTTGCCGCGTACGAGCAGCAGGTAGAGCTGGCGCAGCGCGTCACGGGCGTAGTGCGATTCCAGATTGTCTTCGGGTCTGAAGAGTCCCTGGCCGCCGGTCTGGCGCTGGCCGCGCGTGATCGCGCCCAGCGTGTCCAGCCGACGGGCGATGGTCGAGAGGAAGCGCTTCTCGGCCTTCACGTCCGTGGCGATCGGCCGGAACAGCGGCGGCTGCGCCTGGTTGGTGCGGTTGGTCCGCCCCAGCCCCTGGATCGCCGCGTCGGCCTTCCAGCCGGGTTCGAGCAGATAGTGGACGCGCAGCCGACGGTTCCGCGCCGACAGTTCGGCGTGGTAACTGCGGCCCGTCCCGCCCGCCTCCGAGAACACCAGGATGCGCTTCAGGTCATCCATGAAAGCGGCGGTCTCGGCGAGATTGGCGGAGGCCGCGCGGTTCTCGACGACGAGGCGGTCACCCTTGCGCACCACGCGGCGCGAGCGTCCGGTCACTTCGGCGACGAGGTCTGTGCCGAAGCGCTGGACGATCTGGTCGAGCGCGCCGGGAACGGGCGGCAGCGAAGCCAGCCATTCGATCAGCTCATTGCGGCGGGCGACG
Source organism: Tistrella bauzanensis (assembly GCF_014636235.1). Classification (NCBI taxonomy): domain Bacteria; kingdom Pseudomonadati; phylum Pseudomonadota; class Alphaproteobacteria; order Geminicoccales; family Geminicoccaceae; genus Tistrella; species Tistrella bauzanensis. The sequence goes on along the minus strand of NZ_BMDZ01000110.1, from coordinate 3,166 downwards.
GCTTCGCGGCTCTCGACGGGCTGGCCGTCCCGAAAGACGGGCCGGGATGAGAGGTTGCCCTCGCTGTCGGTGAACGGCTCGTAGAGTTGCACCGGGAAGGAATGAGAGAGGTAGTCGAGAACATACTCGCGCGGCGTGATGTCGACGCGGATGTCGTTCCATTCCTCGGTCGGAATCTCGGCGAGCCGGCGCTCCATCAGGGCCTCGCCGGTCGAGACGATCTGGATCACGGCGGCATGGCCGTCGGCGAGGTCCTGATCGATCCTGCGGATCAGGGTCGGCGTCTTCATCGAGGTCAGCAGATGGCCGAAGAAGCGCTGCTTGGCGCTCTCGAAAGCCGAGCGTGCGGCCGACTTCGCCTGGGCGTTCAGCGTGCCGCTCTCGCCGGTGATGTTGGCGGCCTGCATCGCCGCATCGAGGTGATTGTGGATGATCGCGAAGGCGCCGGCATAAGCGTTGTAGATGCGCCGCTGCTCGTCGGTGAGCGGGTGCTCGACCAGCTCGTATTCGACGCCGTCATAGGAGAGCGAACGGGCGGTGTAGAGCCCGAGCGAGCGTAGGTCGCGGGCCAGCACCTCCATCGCCGCGACTCCGCCATCCTCGATCGCCTCGACGAACTCAGCGCGTGTGGCGAAGGGGAAGTCCTCGCCGCCCCAGAGGCCGAGCCGCTGTGCGTAGGCGAGGTTGTGGACCGTGGTGGTGCCGGTCGCCGAGACATAGACGACGCGCGCGTCCGGAAGAGCGTGCTGCAGGCGCAAGCCCGCACGGCCCTGCTGCGAGGGCGCAACGTCGCCCCGCTCTCCTTTGCCTCCACCGGCGTTCTGCATGGCGTGGCTCTCGTCGAAAATGATCACTCCGTCGAAATCGGAGCCCAACCATTCGACGATCTGGCGGACGCGCGAAAGCTTCTCGCCGCGGTCGTCGGACCGCAGCGTAGCGTAGGTTAAAAATAGGACGCCTTCGGACAGCCGGATCGGTTTGCCCTGGGGGAAGCGCGAGAGCGGCGTGATGAGCAGGCGCTCCATGCCGAGGGCCGACCAGTCGCGCTGGGCGTCCTCGAGCAGCTTGTCGGACTTCGATATCCAGACCGCCTTGCGCCGACCCTTCAGCCAGTTGTCCAGGATGATGCCGGCCGACTGGCGGCCCTTGCCGGCGCCGGTGCCGTCGCCGAGCATGAAGCCCCGGCGAAAGCGGACGGCGTTCGGCGCATCGTCGCGGGCGGCGGTGACGAGATCGAAGGTCTCGTCCACGGTCCAGGCACCGGCGAGATAGTCGCCATGCGCCTCGCCGGCATAGACCACGGTCTCGAGCTGGGCGTCGGACAGCAGCGCGTCGCTGACGAGATTGATCGGCAACCGTGGCCGATAGCTTGGCTTTGGCGGCGCGACCGAGGCCATGGCGGCGGACTGCACCAGCTTCGTCGGGTGCGCCTGGGCTCCGGGAATCCGGATCGATTGGAGCCGGTATTCCTCATAGATCGCGTCGCTGAGACGCGCGCCCTCAGGCGGCGTCCAGTCGATTGTCTCATAGGCGAGATCGACCGCCTCCGGATCGGCGACCGAAGGCTTGACCGGGTGCGCCGCAGCGGCGCGGGCGAGATAGCCGCGCACGGTTCGCGGCGCGGCGCCGGCCGAGATGGGAATGGCGAGGCTGGGCGCGAACGCCAGACGCGGCGGAACGTGCTCGGCGATCCAGCCCAGCAACGTGGCGACGTCGGGTGCGATGCCAAGGGACGCCGGCAAGGCGGACGGGTCGTCAGCCGGCGCCTTGTCGATGACGATCAGCCGCGTGTCGATCGTGGTGCCGTGCTTGGCGTAGACCGCGCCGTCGATCGTGGCCGTGAACACGATGCGGCCGCGCTCTTGCAGCCGGACGAAGGCGTCGCGCCAGGCTGGGGTGTCCGGCCCGAAGCTCGCGCCGGTGATCGCCACGAGCCGCCCGCCGTCGGCGAGACGCGCGAGCGCCGAAGCGATGTGGCGAAAAGCGGTGTCGGCCATGCGGCCGGCGACGTTCGCCATCGCCGAGAACGGTGGGTTCATCAACACGACGCTCGGGACGACGGCCGGATCGAGGTGATCGTCGATCTGAGCAGCGTCGAAGCGTGTGACGGAGACGGCCGGAAAGAGGGAGGTGAGCAGCGCCGACCGGGTCTCGGCCAGCTCGTTCAGCACGAGCGCGCCACCCGCGATCTCGGCCAGGATGGCGAGGAGGCCGGTTCCGGCCGAAGGCTCCAACACGCGGTCCGCAGGCCCGATGGCGGCTGCGGTCAGAGCGGCGTAGCCGAGCGGGGTCGGCGTTGAGAATTGCTGGAAAGCCTCGCTCTCGGCGGAGCGGCGGGTGTGGGTGGGGAGAAGGCCGGCGATCTTGGTCAAGGCGGAAAGCCGGGATGCCGGAGAGTCGGCTTTACGGAACAGCGCCTTTCCGTATTTGCGGAGGAAGAGGACGGTCCCGGCCTCGCAGGCGTCATAGGCCGTCTTCCAGTCCCAGGCGCCCGAGGCGTCGGAGGCGCCGAAAGCCGCTTCCATGGCCGCGCGTAGGATCGCGGCATCGACGCGCTGGCCGCGCTCGAGATGTGGGAGGAGCTGCTGGGCGGCGGCGATGATCGAACAGGGGGCGTCGGGACGATGGACAGGCGACGGCTGCGCGGCCTGGTCGGCCGCGATCGGAGAAAGGTCGTTCATGAAGGGAGCCTCGGGAGAGCGGGAACGGGCGAGCCGGCCGGCGCTCTCTCTCGGACCGTACCGGCTCAAACCCGTCCCGGCCGTCCTCTCCCTCTCATCGTCACGGCCGTGGCCGACATGAGGAACGGCGCCCCGCCGGAGGGCGGGGCGCAGAGGAATGTGCGGCGATGGTCAGTAGCCGAATTGCCAGGAGGGCCAGGCCTGGCCGTCGTCCGCCGCGGCGAAGGCGTCTGCCAGGTAGGTGGCGTCGCCCTCTACGACGGTGGGATCGGCGATAGGCGTTTCGTCGATCACTGTGACGCGGGATACCAGCCCGTCCTCGACCTCGACATGCACAGGGACGAGGTACTGGAAGACGACGCGACGCGGTTCGGCCTTCGCTTGCTTTGTCATGACGCGCCTCCCGAGAGCCTGTTGCAGAATGGGTCTTCGGAATGTGTCGCGATCGCAGTGAGATCCGCCCTTGAGCCTGCGGCCGGCGCCTG
>NZ_BMDZ01000109.1 GCF_014636235.1 Tistrella bauzanensis | reverse complement strand
TGAGGATTCGACACCCCGAGCCTAACGGCTCAAGGCGAGCAACGCCGCTCTCCCTTTTTCAACAATGACCGGGACATCCCCTTGTCCTGTCGCAGCATTCCTGTCCGGGCTGATATAGCGGCAACGACAAGAAAAGTGACAATCATGGTCCAGTTATTGGACCCGGATTTGACAGGCCTTCGCGCGGCCCGCTATCGTGATCCTGTCGGCGTGGCTGGACGGGCGCACTGACCAATGGCACACCGTCCACGGCGATGCGGCCCGCCAGGGCCACGGGCATCCCGGCAGCCACGAGCCAAGAAACAAGCCCATCCGACACGGGACAGGGAGGATAAGGTCGCTCATGACCGACGGTCAGGACGGCGCCGTAACGGCAGCCGCGAGCAATCGCGATATTGCGCGCCTCACGGCGCTTCACGGGCTGATGGCCCGCATCCGCGCCTTTGAACGGGCGGCCGAAACCGGCCAGACCCGGGGATCTGTGCTGGGGGCGGTGCATCTGTCGATCGGGCAGGAAGCGGTGGCGGCGGGCGTGTGCGCGCAGCTGCGTCGCGACGATCTGCTGCTGTCCACCCATCGCGGCCATGGCCATACCCTGGCCAAGGGCGCCGATGCCCGGGCGATGATGCTGGAACTGCTGGGCAAGGCCGGCGGCACCTCGAACGGTCGCGGCGGCTCGATGCACATCGCCGATTTCTCGGTCGGCATGCTGGGTGCCAACGGCGTGGTGTCGGCGAACATCCCGATCGCGGTCGGTGCCGCCCAGGCAATCCGCCTGAAGGGCGGCGATCAGGTGGTGGTCTGCCTGTTCGGCGATGGCGCGATCAATCGCGGCCCGTTCATGGAAGGCCTGAACTGGGCCAAGGTGTTCAATCTGCCGGTGCTGTTCGTCTGCGAGGACAATGGCTGGTCGGCGACTACCCGCACCTCGGAGCTGACCGCCGGTGACGGCGCCGCGGCGCGCGCCCGGTCGATGGACGTGACCGCGATCGAGATCGACGGCAATGATCTGGCGCTGGTCGACGAGACCGCGCGTGAGGTGGTGGCACGGTTGCGGGCGGGCGACGGCCCGATCCTGATCCATGCCCGCACCTATCGCCTGCTGGGCCACACCGCCTCCGACACCGCCGGCTATCGCCCGGCGGGCGAGGCCGAGGGCCGCTGGGAGGGTGATCCCATGCGCCGCAACCGTGCGGTGCTGGAAGCGGCCGGTGTCGGCGCGCATGAGATCGATGCGCTGGAACAGGCCGCGACCGACGAGATGACCCGCGCGCTCGATGATGCCGAGGCCGCTCCCTTCGCCCCCGCCGCACTCGCCTTCGACGATGTGCAGGATGCCGGCGCCCCCACACGCTTCTGGACCCGGGAAGGCTGACCCCCATGGCCGACATCACCTATCTCGAAGCCGGCCGGCTGGCGCTCGCCGAGGAAATGGACCGTGATCCGCTGGTCTGGGCGCTGGGCGAGGATCTGGGCCGCGGCGGCGTGTTCAAGCAGTATGATGGCTTGCAGGCGCGCTTCGGCGCCAACCGTATCGTCGATACCCCGATTTCGGAAGCAACCATCATGGGCGCCGCCGTCGGCGCCGCGATGAGCGGCACCCGGCCGGTGGTCGAGATGCGGTTCTCCGATTTCGCGCTCTGCGCCGTCGACGAACTGGTCAATCAGGCGGCCAAGGCCCGCTATATGTTCGGCGGCCAGACCCGCGTGCCGCTGGTGGTGCGCGAGCCGATCGGCATGTGGCGATCATCGGCCGCCCAGCATTCGCAGTCGCTGGAAGCCTGGTACGCCCATATTCCAGGGCTGGTGGTGACCGTGCCGGCCACGCCGGCCGACAATTACGCGCTGCTGAAGGCCGCGATCCGGTCCGACGACCCGGTCGTGCATATGGAGCATAAGAACCTGTGGGCGCTGAAGGGGCCTGCGGCCGAAACCGATGCGCCGGCCGAATTCGGCCGTGGCGTCGTGCGCCGCAAGGGCAGCGCCATCACCATCGTCACCTGGTCGGCGGCGGTGTGGACCGCGCTGGACGCGGCGGCGGCCATGGGTGTCGAGGGGATCGACATCGAGGTCATCGACCTGCGCACGCTGTGGCCGTGGGATCGGGAACTGGTGCTTGAGAGCGTGTCGCGCACCCGGCGTGCGCTGGTGATGCATGAAGCGGTGCAGGCCGGCGGCTTCGGCGCCGAGATCGCGGCCACCATCGCCGAGGAACTGCATCATCGCCTCGACGGCCCGGTGCGCCGGCTTGGCGCGCCGCGGGCGCCTGTGCCCTATGCGCCGCCGATGGAAGAGCAATTGAAGATCACCGCCGGCGATGTCTGCCGGGCGGTCAAGGTGGCGCTGGGCGCCGCCTGATGATGGGGGCCGCCACCGGTTGCGGTGGCGGCTTTGCTGGAAAACGCAATCCGCGTCGATGTTGCGTGTTTCCCAAAGGCGCAAAGAACGCCAAGAATGAACCCGTCGCCGGCGGGCCGGATGGGATCCCGGCCGGGCCGGCTGCGATAAAAGACCCCGAGGGAGGAAACGAACCGATGATGATGCGTGTCTTCAAGACGGCCGCCGGCGCTGTTGCCGCCGCGGCCCTGATGGTCACCGCCCTGTCCGCGCAGGCCGCGGACTACAAGGAGGAATACAAGGTATCCACCGTGGTGCCGGCGCCGTTCCCATGGGGCCTGGCTGCCGAGAAGTGGGTGGAACTGGTGCGTGAGCGGTCGGATGGCCGCATCAACATGAAGGTGTATCCCGGCGCGCAGCTGGTCTCGGGCGACCAGACCAAGGAATTCGCCGCGATGCGCCAGGGCATCATCGACATGGCGGTCGGCTCCACCATCAACTGGTCGCCGCAGGTCAAGGAACTCAACATCTTCTCGATGCCGTTCCTGATGCCCGATTACGCGGCGCTGGATGCGCTGACCCAGGGCCCGGTCGGCAAGGAACTGTTCTCGATCATCGAGAAGCGCGGCGTGGTGCCGCTGGGCTGGGCCGAGAACGGCTTCCGCGAGCTGACCAATTCCAAGCTCGACGTGAAGACCCCGGCCGATCTGAACGGCCTGAAGATCCGCGTGGTCGGCTCGCCGCTCTATCTCGACACCTTCACCGCGCTTGGCGCCAACCCCACCCAGATGAGCTGGGCCGATGCCCAGCCGGCGCTGGCGACCGGCGCCGTCGACGGCCAGGAAAACCCGCTCAGCATCTTCACCGTCGCCAAGCTTCAGAATGTCGGCCAGAAGCATGTGACGCTGTGGGGCTATGTCGCCGATCCGCTGATCTTCGGCGTCAGCAAGCGGGTCTGGGAGACCTTCACCCCGGAAGATCAGGATCTGCTGCGCAAGGCCGCCGTGGATGCCGGCGTCTATGGTGTTGAGGTCGCCCGCAAGGGCATCACCGCGCAGGATGACTCGACCCTGAAGGACATCGAGGGCATGGGTGTCACCATCACCCGCCTGTCGGATGCCGAGCGTCAGGCCTTTGTCGACGCCACCCGTGGCGTCTATGAGAAGTGGGCCAAGGAGATCGGCCCCGATCTGGTGAAGACGGCCGAGGAGTCGGTGGCCAACCGCAAGCAGTAAGCGGATCGCCACCCCGGCGCGGCGCCGTTCCGGCGGCGCCGCACACCTTGTCCTTCAACAATCGGGGAACGATCGCCGTGGCCTCCAGCCCCGTGCAAGATGACGAGCCCGAAGCCGTCCGCGACGTCGACCGCCCGGCCGTCAGTGGCCGTGTGGAAGAGGTTCTGGCCGCTGCCGCGATGGCCGGCATCTGCGTGATCAGCTTCGGCAATGTGGTGGTGCGCTATGCCACCAATGCCTCATTCGCCGCCACCGAGGAAATCTCGATCTTTCTTCTGGTCTTCATGACCATGATCGGTGCTTCCCTGGCCTTTACCCGTGGCGGCCATATCCGCATCACCGCCATCGTCGATCGTCTGCCACGCACCGCCCGCATCTCGGTGATGATGCTGACCCATGCCCTGACCCTGATCATGTTCGCGCTGGTCGCCTGGTATGGCACCAAACTGACATTGGATGAGTGGGAATTCGGCGAAACCTCGCCGGCGCTGGGTTATCCGAGCTGGATCTATACCGTGTGGCTGCCGCTGATCTCGCTGGCGATCATCGCCCGGGTCATCGGCCGTGCGCGGCGCGAATGGCGCGCCCACAAGACGGATGCGATGCTGACCGATCCGGCCACCGGCGACGACGTGCTGCCCGGTGATGCCGCCGATCCGACCGGTGCCAAGCGGGGGACCAGCGCATGATGCTGTCGGCCAATATCATCCTGATCGGCGCCTTTCTGCTGCTGCTGCTGCTGGGCACGCCGATCGCGGTCGCCCTTGGCCTGTCGGGCGTCGCCGGTATCCTCACCGGGCTCGACCAGTACGCGCTGGGCACGGTTGGCACCAACACCTATAACAGCATCGCGAAATACCCGCTGATCGCGATCCCGCTGTTCGTGCTGACCGGCGTCATCTTCGAACGCTCGGGGGTCGCGCGCCGTCTGGTCGAATTCGCCGCCTATTTCGTCGGCCCGCGTCGTGGCGGGCTGGCGGTGGTCGCCATCGTGGTCTGCATGATCATGGGCGGCATGGCCGGCTCCGGCCCCGCCGATGCGGCCGCGGTCGCGACGGTGATGATCCCCAGCATGCGCCGCGCCGGCTATCCCAACGCCTTTTCGGCCAGCGTCATCGCGGCGGCGGCCTCCACCGCCATCCTCATTCCACCCTCGATCGCGCTGATCGTCTATGGCGTGATGGTGCCGGGCACCGATATCCGGGCGCTGTTCGCGGCCGGGCTGACGCCGGGCCTGCTGGCCGGCATCTTCATCGCCATCCCCACCCTGATCATCTCGCGCAAGCATGGCTTCGGCGCCACGGAAGCCGGTGATGCCGGCCCGAAGCGGCGGTTCATGGACATCTTCATCCAGGCCCTGCCGGGGCTGATGGCGCCGGTGATCATTCTGGGTGGCCTGCGTTCGGGCCTGTTCACCCCCACCGAGACCGCGGTCGTGGCGGTGTTCTACGGCATCTTCATCGGCCTGTTCGTGTATCGGGAACTCCGCTTCCGCGACATCTACAAGGCCATGGCCGAAAGCGCCGAGACCTCGGCGGTGATCATGCTGATCATCGCGCTGGCCGGGATCTTCGCCTGGGCCGGCGGCACGCTGGGGGCTTTCGACAGCGCCGCCAACGCGCTGCTGTCGATCACCGACAATGGCTGGGTGATCCTGGCCGCGATCATGGTGATCCTGCTGTTCGCCGGCATGCTGCTCGACGGGGTGTCGATCTATCTGATCACCCTGCCGCTGATCATTCCGGTGGCCCAGACCTATGACTGGAACCTCACCTGGCTGGGCGTGCTGATGGCCCTGAACATCGCCATCGGCCAGTTCACGCCGCCGGTCGCGGTCAATCTGATCGTCACCGCCCGGATCGCCAGGGTGCCGATCGAATCCACCGTGCCCTGGGTGATCTGGATGGTGCTGTCGATGGTGGTGCTGCTAGGCCTGATGATGGCCGTGCCCGACATCGCACTCTGGCTGCCCAAGGCTCTGGGTTATGTCGTCTGATACGCACGCCCCTGAGCCGACCTGACCTGATCTGATCCGCCGCGCCTCCATCATCACACCCGCATCCCCGACGGCCGTTTCGCCGCCCCGGGGAGGCGGGACCGGGGCCGGTTTGCCAAGTTCCGCCGTCGAGCGAACGCATAAGAGGAATATCCTATCATGACCACGCGCGAAGATGGCATGTCCGCCGGTGCCAATGCACTGCCGGACGGTCCGATCACCGGTGGCGAGGCGCTCGCCCGCATGCTTCTGGCCCATGGTATCGGCCCGTTGTTCGGCATGGGCGGCTTTCAACTGCTGCCCTTCTATGATGCCTGCCGCCGGCTGGGCCTGCGCCACGCCCTGATCAATGACGAGCGCTGCGGCGCCTTTGCAGCCGACGCCTATGCCCGGGTGACCGGCCGGGTCGGCGTGTGTGACGCAACCCTTGGGCCAGGCGCCACCAATCTGGTGACGGCACTGGTCGAGAGCTACAATGCCGGCGTGCCGGTGGTTGCCATTGTCGGCGACACCCATCGCGACCATTCCTGGAAGAACATGACCCAGGAAACCCGGCAGCTCGACATCCTGCGGCCGGTGGTCAAGGAAGTGATCCGGGTGGAGCGCACCGCCCGCATCCCCGAACTGGTGCGGCGTGCCTTCGCGGTCGCCACCTCCGGCCGCCCCGGTCCGGTGCTGCTGGATGTGCCGGAAGACGTGGCCCATGACGAGATCGTCTTCGCCGCATCCGACTTCTATGCCGACCCGGCATCGGAAGCCGCCCCCTCGCTGCGCTGCCGGCCGGCCTCGGCCGATCTGGCGCGGGCGGTGGACCTGCTGGCCAAGGCCGAGCGGCCGGTGATCCTGGCGGGCGGCGGCGTGCATCTGTCGCAGGCCGCACCCGCCTTGCAGGCCTTCGCCGAGACCCATGGCATTCCGGTGGCCCACACCCTGTCGGGCAAGGGCGCCATTGCCTGCACCCATCCGCTGTCGCTGGGCATTTTCGGCCGCTATACCCGCATCGCCAATGATGTGATCGAGCGTGCCGATGTGATCTTCGTCATCGGCTGCAAGCTGGGTGAGATCGCCACCAAGCGCTATTCGGTGCCGCCGGCGGGCAAGACCGTGATCCATCTGGATATTGTGGCCGAGGAATTCGACCGCTGCTATCCGGCGACGGTGCGGCTGTGGGGTGATGCGCTGGAAGGCCTTCAGGCGCTGGACGAGGCGCTGGCACCGGGCGCTGACGCGGCCCGCGCGGCCCGCAAGGCCTATGGTGACGAGGTCGTCGAGCGCATGGCCAAATGGCGCGAGGAGGTGGCCCCCAAGCTTGCGTCCGACGAGCGCCCGATCACCATGGCCCGGCTGATGACCGAGGTGACCAAGGCACTGCCGGAAGACGGGCTGCTGGTTGCCGATGGTGGCTTCGCCGCCCATTGGGGCGGGCTGCTGTTCGACACCAAGCGTGCCGGGCGCGGCTTCGTGCCCGATCGCGGCTTCGCCTCGATCGGCTATGGCCTGCCGGGGGCGATGGGCTGTGCCTTGGCGGCGCCCGGGCGTCCGGTGATGGCGCTGACCGGTGATGGCGGCTTCAACATGACGCTGGGTGAGCTTGAAACCGCTCTGCGCATGGATCTGGCCTTCACGCTGATCATCGTCAACAACGCCGCTTCGGGCTATGTGAAGGCGTTGCAGCACCTGATGTATGGCACCGGCAACTATCAGTCGAGCGATCTGCGCGAGATGAACTACGCGAAGATCGCCGAGACCATGGGCGCCCAGGGTATCCGGGTCGAGAACCCCGATGACCTGCCGGCGGCGCTGGCCAAGGCGATGGCCGAACGCGGCCGGCCGACGGTGCTGGACGTGGTGGTGACCCGCGATCCCGCCAACATGCTGCCGGGCGTCGACAGCCGGGCCGTGAAGGCCAAGAAGGGCGATCGCGTCGCCTGATCGGAGTGACCCTGACCGCGCGTGGTTCTGACCGGGAGTAGTCCTGACCGGTTGAGGGCCCTGACCGGTTGAGGGGCTTCGTGCTAGGCTGTCCTGGCGGGTCGATCGGTCCGCCAGGATGCCCAGCACGGAGCCCGCCCCCATGCCCGATCAACCAGCCGCCGGTGCCCCCGGCCGCCGCCCCCGTATCGCCATCACCGGCAGTGCCGGCACCGGCAAGACCACGTTGGTCGAGGCGCTGGGCCGGCATCTGGGGCTGCCGGTGGTGCCGGAACACATGCGCGCCCGTATCGAGGGCGGGCTGGACCTGCACAGCCTGGGCTGGGACGAGTTCCGCGCCCTGGTCCGCACCCTGTATGACCAGCATGTCGCCGAACGCGATCAGGCGCTGGCCGCCGCCGGCGGGGTGATCACCGACCGCTCGCCGCTCGACACCCTGGCCTTCTGGCTGCATTACGGCTTTGCCGGCGACACGGCGGCCACCGATGCCCTGGCCGATGATGCGGTGGCGCGGATGGCGCCGCTGGATCTGGTGGTGGTGCTGCCCTCGGGCGCCATACCCTTCGTCGAGGATGGCGTGCGCTCGCCCAACCCCTGGCTGCAACTGAAATACCAGATCCTGATCGAAGGTCTGCTCGACCGCTTCGCGCCCGACATGGCGGTGCTGCGCATGCCGTCGGGCCTTATCGACCCGCAGGCGCGGGTCGAGGCGGTGCTGGCGGCGCTGCCGCCGGATCGCGGCGCCACCGGGGCCGGATAGTTCCGGTTCAGTTGACCGAGGCTCAGTTGACCTGATTCTTGACCTTGTCGAATTTGAGCTTCGGCCAGTCCTCGGCGGTGCGGGTCAGGTGCCAGGCATTGCGGGCCAGGAACACCGGCCGACCGGTGTGGTCGTCGGCCAGAGCCGAGCTGTTGGTGTCGGAGAAGCGCTTCATCTCCGCCGGATCGCCCGACACCCAGCGCGCCGCATAGGCTTCCACGGTCTCGTACATCACCGGGATGCCGTATTCGGTGCGGATGCGGTCGGCCAGCACCTCGAACTGCAGCGCGCCGACCACGCCGACCACGAAATAGGTCGAGATCCGGGGCTTGAGCACGGCGGCGACGCCTTCCTCGGCCAGTTGCTCCAGGGCGCGGCCCAGATGCTTGGCCTTCATCGGATCGTCGGGGCGGATGCGGCGCAGCATTTCCGGCGCGAATGAGGGGATGCCGGTGAAGCGGATCTCCTCGCCCTCGGTCAGGCTGTCGCCGATGCGCAGGGTGCCGTGATTGGGGATGCCGATGATGTCGCCGGCCACCGCCTCGTCGGCGATCTCGCGATCCTGGGCCATGAACATCACCGGCGCGCTGACATTCACAGCCTTGGCCGAGCCCACCGGCAGCAGGCGCATGCCGCGCTTGAAATGGCCTGAGCACAGCCGCACGAAGGCGATGCGGTCGCGATGCTTCAGGTCCATATTCGCCTGAATCTTGAACACGAAGCCCGAGACCTTGTCCTCGGTCGGCTCAACGTCGCGCGGGGTGGCGGGCTGGGTGCGCGGCGGCGGTGCCAGCCGGGCCACACCTTCCAGAAGCTCGCGCACGCCGAAATTGTTCAGCGCGCTGCCGAAGAACACCGGCGTCAGATGGCCTTCGCGATAGGCATTCAGGTCGAAGGCCGGGCACAGCTCGCGGACCATGGCGACCTGATCCTTCAACTCGTCCCACTGGTCGCGCGGCAGATGGTCGCCGATGGTCGGGTCGTCGAGGCCCGAGACCGCGAACGACACGTCGTTGATGCTCGACCGGTCGCCGCGATCCATCAGCACCATGCGGTCGTCGACCAGGTCATAGCAGCCACGGAAGGTGCGGCCCATGCCGATCGGCCACGACACCGGTGCGACATCCAGCGCCAGGGTCTGTTCGATCTCGTCGATCAGCTCCAGCGGGTCGCGGGCCTCGCGGTCCATCTTGTTGACGAAGGTGATGATCGGCACGTCGCGCAGCCGGCAGACCTCGAACAGCTTGCGGGTCTGTTCCTCGATGCCTTTCGCGGCGTCGATGACCATGATCGCGCTGTCGACGGCGGTCAGCGTGCGATAGGTGTCTTCCGAGAAATCCTCATGGCCGGGCGTGTCGAGCAGGTTGAAGGCGCAATCGCCATACTCGAAGCTCATCACCGAGGCCGAGACCGAAATCCCGCGCTCCCGCTCCACCTTCAGCCAGTCCGACCGCGCGCGCCGCTGCTCGCCGCGCGCCTTCACGGCGCCGGCCATCTGAATGGCGCCCGAAAACAGCAGCAGCTTCTCGGTCAGCGTGGTCTTGCCGGCGTCGGGATGCGAGATGATCGCGAAGGTGCGGCGCCGCGCAATCTCGGCGCCGATGTCGGTGATGTCGGTCATGCGCTCGAACGGGTTCGGATGGACGGGAACAACAAGGCATCTCAAGCGGCGATAGGTAACCCGTCCAGCCGCGATTTTCCAGGGACTTCGGTCGGATCGGCAGGGCAATCGGGTGAAACTGTGCGTGACAGGGCGGAAAAAGTCTGAATCTCTCGTTGTCGACCTTTTTGGCTTGGGAGGG
>NZ_BMDZ01000108.1 GCF_014636235.1 Tistrella bauzanensis | reverse complement strand
TGAGGATTCGACACCCCGAGCCTAACGGCTCAAGGCGAGCAACGCCGCTCTCCCTTTTTCAACAATGACCGGGACATCCCCCAGTTTCTGGGTCACGGGCTACTTCGAAGAGACCAAGATCCGTCAGATCCGCGTCGGAAGCCCCGCGCGGATCATGTTGATGGGTTTCGATCAGCCCGTATCCGGCACTGTCGAGAGCATCGGGCGCGGCATCGAGAACAGCAATGACGCGCCCGGTCATCTCGGTCTGCCAGATGTGGCGGCAACCTTTTCCTGGGTGCGTCTTGCCCAGCGCATCCCGGTCCGCATCCACATCGATCGGGTGCCTTCTGGTGTCGAATTGGCGGCAGGCATGACGGCAACCATCGAGATCAGCCCCGCCAGGGCCGAGCCCGCTCGTGCATCCGACTGAAATGGCGGTAGCGCAGTCCCGTTTCGTGGACAACAGGTCGCTCCGGCGCCAACGCGCGAGACGGTCGGCGGAGCGCGGGCGTGCCGTGCCCTACGCCACCGACCTGAACGACTTCAGAAACGCGATCTCCTCAGGGTGGCGGTCGAGGATTTCGATCAGGGCAATAGCCGCATCGCTTGGCGCCATCGCACCGCTTTCATATTTCTGGAACGCGTGCCCGCCGCCGGCCGATCAGCCGGCCACATCCCCGTCATGATAGGCCGCCACCCGGTCGACCTCGGCCGGGTCGCCCATCACCACGCCGATACGCTGGTGCAGGGCATCGGGGGCGACGTCGAGGATCGGGGTGACGCCGTTGGTGGCACGGCCGCCGGCCTGTTCGATCAGGAAACCCATCGGGTTCGCCTCGTACATCAGGCGCAGCTTGCCGGGCTTCTTGGGGTCGCGGCCGTCCCAAGGGTACAGGAACACGCCGCCGCGCTTCAGGATGCGATGGATGTCGGCCACCATCGATCCGGTCCAGCGCATATTGAAATTGGCCTCACGCGGGCCATCGGCGCCGGCCAGGCATTCGTCGATATAGCGGCGCACCGCCGGCGACCAATGGCGCTGGTTCGACATGTTGATGGCGAATTCGCGCTTGCCCGAGGGGATCCGCAGCCGTTCGGTGATCAGCACCCACGAGCCGAGTTCGCGGTCGAGCGCGAATTCATACACGCCGCTGCCCACCGTCAGCACCAGCAGGGTCTGCGGGCCATAGATCGCATAGCCGGCCGCCACCTGCCGGCGGCCGCTCTGCAGGAAGTCGCTTTCGACCACGGTCCGCCCCGATGCGTCGTCGGGGGCGGTCAGCACCGAGAAGATCGTGCCGACGCTGAGATCCACATCGACATTGCTCGACCCGTCGATGGGATCGAACAGCAGCAGGTACTCGCCCTTGGGATAGCGGTTCGGGATCAGATGGATGGTTTCCATCTCCTCCGACGCCATCGCCGCCAGATGCCCGCCCCATTCATTGGCGTCGAGCACCATTTCATTGGCGAGCACGTCCAGCTTCATCTGGGCCTCACCCTGCACGTTATCGGTGCCGTGATTGCCCAGAACGCCGCCAAGCGCGCCCTTGTTGACGGAATGGCTGATCGCCTTGCAGGTGCGGGCCACGATTTCGATCAGAAGCCGCAACTGCGCCGGGATGGTGCCGTTCAAGCGCTGCTGTTCGATCAGAAAACGGGTCAGGGTCATCGGTCTGGTGAGCAAGGTCGGTTCCTGCGACGCTGGTGGCTGGATCGGGTGATGCCGTCATTGATTACCCGAACACCAGCACCAGCACCAGCGACACCACCACCAGCGCCCCCAGCCACACGAACGGATTGGCGCCCTTGCCATGGCCGTGGCCATGGGCGTCGTCGCCATGACCATGCCCGTCATGGCCCTGATCATGGCCATGATCGCCATGGCCATGCGTGCCATGATCGTCATGGGGAGCGTGGCTGCCCGACAGCCCCATCGCCGCCGCGGCCGGCGAGACCGCCGCACTCATGCCGGCGGCGGCGGGGGAGACCGGCGCGCCGTGATCGGGCACCACCGGCCGGTTGGCAGGGGCCGCCGCGACCGGCTCGGGCGCCGGCGCCGAGGCCGCGGCATTCGCCGTGCCGGCGGCTTCGGCTTCGGCCGCGAGCCGGGCGAAATTCGCGAAGAATTCATCGGCCAGCTTCTGCACCGTGCCCTGGATCAGCCGGGCGCCCAACTGGGCCATCTTGCCGCCGACCTGGGCGTCGGCCTTATAGGTCAGGATCGTGCCGCCCTCGCCATCCGGGGCCAGGGTCACATCGGCGGTGCCCTTGCCGAAGCCGGCGGCGCCACCCTTGCCCTCACCGGCGATCTTGTAGCTGTGCGGCGGGTCAAGGTCCAGCAGGGTCACCTGACCGTTGAAGGTCGCCTTCACCGGGCCGATCTTCGAGGTCACGACCGCGGCATACTGGTTGTCGCCGGTCTGTTCCACCGACTGGCAGCCGGGGATGCAGTCCTTCAGGGCAGCCGGATCGACCAGTTTCGACCAGACCGTTTCAGGGGCGGCGGGGATGCGGTATTCGCCCGAAAGCTCCATGGGTCTCCTCGTCCTTCCGTATATGCGGCCAACGGCGCGTTCTTTGGTTGATCCTAGCACCCCTCGCGGTCCGCGACATCCACGGTGTCATGACATCCTGTGCGGTCATGACTGCGCCGGCACCTCCGGAACGCGGCTCTCCTGAAGCGCCCGGATCACCACCGGCGCCAGCCGTCCGGCCATGCGCGCCGCACCTTCGGCATTCGGGTGCAGCCCGTCGGCCTGCACCAGCCCCGGTTCCAGCGCCACACCCTCCAGAAAAAACGGGTCCAGCGGCACGTCGAACCGCGCGGCCAGCCGATCATACATGCCGTCGAAGGCCGCCCGGTAGGCCGGCCCCCAATTGTTGGGCGCGCGCATCCCCACCAGCAGCGCCGGCAGGCCGCGATCACCCAGAACGGTCAGGATCCGGGCCAGATTATCCTCGGCCTTGGCCGGATCGAGCCCACGCAACGCGTCATTGGCACCAAGCGACACGATCACCAGATCCGGCGCCTGTTCCAGCCCGCCCAGAGCCCAGTCGAGGCGGGCGAGCCCGCCGGCGGTGGTGTCGCCCGATACACCCGCATTCACGACCTTGGCGCTGGTGCCCTGTGCTGCCAGCGCCGCTTCCAGCCGGGGCACGAAACCCTGATCCTCGGGCAGGCCATAGCCGGCGGTCAGGCTGTCGCCCAGGGCCAGGATCAGGGGCTCCGCCGCGGCGGCGCGGGCATCGCCACTACCGCCGGCGATGCCCGCCGCCAGACCCGCAATCAGGACCAAGGCAGCGATCAGCCCGGAAAACAGCCCTCGGCGCGTCGGAAATCCACGCCCCGTCCGTGAAGACGATACTGTCGGCGCGCCTGCATGTTTGCCTGGGTGTTTGATCGGCGGCAGATCCGCGCCATATCCGTGGCGATACCCTGCACCGGCATCGGTGCGGCCGGCAGGCTGTCGGTAAGCGGTCACGACAAGAAGGCTCCTTATTTCATGATCCGGCTGAACGGCGTTTCGGTGACCTTCGGCCGCGGGGCCACCGCGGTCAACGTGCTGCGCGATATCGACCTCACCCTGGCGTCGGGCGAGACCCTGGCGGTGCTGGGGCCGTCGGGCGCCGGCAAATCCACCCTGCTTGCCATCGTCGCCGGGCTGGAGCGGCCGACCACCGGCCGGGTCGCGATCGCCGGCCAGGACCTGGCCGGTCAGGGCGAGGATGGCCTCGCCCGGCTGCGCGCCAGACATATCGGCATCGTCTTCCAGGCTTTCCACCTGATCCCCACCCTGACCGCGCGGGAAAACGTCGCCCTGCCGCTGGAACTCTCTGGCGCCGACGATGCCGATGCCCGCGCGGTGGCGGCACTGGAGCGGGTCGGCCTGTCGCACCGGCTGGACCATTACCCGGCGGCCCTGTCGGGTGGCGAGCAGCAGCGCGTGGCTTTTGCCCGCGCGGTCGTCCACCGGCCATCACTGCTTCTGGCCGACGAGCCCACCGGCAATCTGGACCGCACCACCGCCCGGATGATCTCCGATGCCCTGCTGGGCTATCGCTGCGAAACCGGCGCTGCGGTGATGCTGATCACCCATGACGAGGCCCTGGCGCGGCGCGCCGACCGCCTGCTGCGGATCGAGGATGGCCGCATCCTGACCACGGAGCCGGCCACCTCCGGCGCCATGGCGGGTGCCGAATGACCGTGGGCAGCATCGACCGCGCCGGCCGGGGCCGCCCCGCCGTCGCCAGTGGCGGCGGCGCCCCGCGCCGGATGGCCCTGATCCGCTTCGCGCTGCGCGATCTGCGCCGGGGCATCGGCAGTTTCAGCATCGTGCTGGCCTCGCTGGCGCTGGGGGTTGCGGCCATGGCCGGCATCGGGGCGCTGGACGCGGCCGTGGTCGCCGGCCAGACCCGAGATGCCCGCGCCCTGCTGGGCGGCGATCTGGAACTGGCCACCACCGGCCGGCCGCTGCCCGATGCGGCGCTGCAAGACCTTGCCGCGCGCGCCGACGCGGTCTCGGCCGTGGTCGACCTGCGCGCCATGGCCCGTCTGTCGCCCGAAGATGCCGCCGCGCGCACCGCTGCGCCCGACACGCCATCGGCCTCCGAACCTCCCGCCGGCATGGCGGGCACGGCGAATGACCGCGCGCTGGTCCAGGTGCTGGCGGTGGACGCGGCCTATCCGCTGGTTGGCCGGATGCAGACCGATCCGCCGCTGGCCGGCCCGCCCGCCCAGGCGCTGGGCGATGATGGCCTGCTGGCCGAAGCCGCCCTGCTGGCACGGCTCAGGCTTCAGCCCGGCGATCGGCTGATGCTGGGCGATGCCGGCTTCCGGATCGTCGGCACCCTGATGGCACAGCCCGATCAGGGCGGCTTCGGCTTCGCGCTGGGGCCGCGGGTGGTGATGTCGATGGCGGGGCTCGCCCGTGCCGGTCTGGATGCGCCGGGCACCATCTCGCGCCACATGACCCGGGCGGTTCTGCCGGCCGGCACCGATGCCGGCGGCGTGGTGGCGGCGCTGGAAGCGGCCCACCCTGAGGAAAGCTGGCGGGCGCGCACGCTCGACCGCGCCAATCCGGGCCTCGCCGGCTTCGTCGACCGGCTGGCGACCCATCTGGAACTGGTGGCGCTGGCGGCGCTGGCGATCGGCGGCATCGGCGTCGCCGGTGCGGCGCGCGCGCATCTGGAAGCCCGCGCCCGCACCATCGCGGTGCTGAAGGCCCTGGCGCTGGGCCCCAGGGCGGTCTTCTTCACCTATGTCGTGCAGATGCTGGTGGTGGCGCTGGTCGGGGTCGCGATCGGGGTCGCCTGCGGCGCCACCGTGCCGTGGATCGCCGCCAGCTTCGCCGACGGCCTGCTGCCAACCCCGATCCTGCCCGCACTTTATACCCTGCCGCTGGCACGCGCGGCGCTGATCGGGCTGGGCGTCGCCATCGCCTTCACCGCCCCGGCGCTCGGCCGTGCCGCCGGCGTGCGGCCGGGCGATCTGCTGCGCGCGGCGGTGGTGCCGCTCGGCGCCCGCACCGGCCGCATGGGACTGGTGGCAGGCGGTCTCGCCGGGCTGGTGGTGGTGGCGCTGGTCATCGCCGGCGCCGCCGACCCGGTGCTGGCCGCCATCGCCATGGCCTCGATCGCCCTGGCTCTGGGGGTGTTCCGGCTGGCCTCCGCCGGTATCGCGGCGCTGGCGCGGCGGGTGCGGGTGCCGGGCCGGCCGGCACTGCGCCTGGGGGTCGCGGGCCTGCGCCGTCCGGGCGCGCCCACGGCCGAAATCGCCGCGGCACTGGGCGCGGGGCTGATGGTGCTGACCGCCCTGGCGCTGGTGCAGGACAATCTGACCCGGCTGATCGGCGAAAGCCTGCCCGAGCGGGCGCCGCAATACTTCTTCCTAGACATCCAGCCCGATCAGGTCGCCGATTTCGATGCCATGGCGGTGGCGGCGGTGGGGGCTGAGAACGTCGCCCGGATGCCCACATTGCGCGGCCGCATCCGGGGCCTGAACGGCCAGCCGGTCATCGAGGCCGATGTGGCCGAGGATGAACGCTGGGCGGTGCGCGGCGAGATCGGCATGTCCTGGTCGGCAACAGCACCCCAGGGCACGGTGCTGACGGCCGGGCAATGGTGGCCGGCCGATTACAGCGGCCCGCCGCTGGTGTCGATCGATGGCGATCTGGTTCGCGGCATGGGCGCCAGGGTCGGCGACAGCATCGACATTCTGGTGCTGGGCCGCACCATCACGGCTGAAATCGCCAATCTGCGCCGGATCGACTGGCTGGACCTGTCGCTGAACTTCGTGATGGTGCTCTCGCCCGGCGCACTCGCCGGTGCGCCCGCCACCCATATCGCCACCATCTCAGGCGATCCGGCGGTGGCCGAAGCCCTGATGGTGCGGACCACCGACCGCTTCCCCAACGTCTCGGCGGTCACGGTGGGTGATGCCGTGAAGCAGGCCGGGCTGATCATCCAGGGCATTGCCGGGGCGGTGCGGATCACCGCCTTCGCGGTGCTGGCGGCGGGCGCGCTGGTGCTGGCGGCGGCGGTGCTGGCCGCCCAGTCCAAGCGCCGTTTCGATGCGGTGATGATGAAGGTGGTGGGGGCGTCGCGCGCCACCATCGCAACCGGCCTTGCGATCGAGTTCCTGATCGTGGCGCTGGTGGTGGGGCTGATCGGCGCCGCCGGCGGCACTCTGGCCGCCGCCGCCATCACCCACTGGCTGCTCAAGATCGGCTTCGTGTTCTCGGCCGGGCCGGTGCTGCTGTCGCTGACGGCCGGCATCGGTCTGGCGCTGGCGGTGGGGCTGGCGGCGGTGGCCGGCGCGCTGGCCGTGCCGCCGGCGCGCATCCTGCGCGAGCGGGCGGGGCTGTGACGCGCGCGCCAACCGCGGCGGCGAAGAGCCCTGCAAAAAACCAACGTCACAGGCGATAAAACGCCGTCCACTTCGCTTTGACAGCACGCGGCAAGGGAGTATCCTGCTTCGACTTGCGGTGCGGGAACCCACTTCCGCGCCCGAAATCCCTGCCGCACGCCTCCGGAACGGCCTATTGGATGGCCCCGCCGGGCAGATGGTGCGGCAGTGGTGCTGTGTCTTCAGGAGCACGTCATGGCCTTCGCCAATCTATCGAGCCTGCCGGCCTGGTCGTATATCGACGGCCGCTGGGTTGAGGGAAATCCCTCGATCATGGGACCGATGTCCCAGGGCTATCAGTTCGCCTCGATGGTATTCGACGGTGCGCGATCCTTCGACGGTGTGGTCCCCGATCTGGAAGGCCATTGCGCCCGCCTGCTCCGCTCGGCCAAGTCCTTCGAACTGGAGCCCAAGGTCGATCTGGATACCGTCATCGGCACGGCGCTCGACGGCGTGAAGCGCTTTCCCCGCGACGTCGCCACCTATATCCGGCCGGTGATGTATGCCGAGGACGGCATGGTCGAACTGGATCCGGATTCGACCCGCTATGTCATGACCGTGTTCGCGATCCCGTTCTCGAACGAGATGGGCAGCTTCTCCACCGGGCTCAGCCCCTATCGTCGCCCCGGACCGGACATGGCGCCGACCGATGCCAAGGCTGCCTGCCTCTACCCGATGACCGACCGCGCCCTGCGTGAGGCCGGCCGGCGCGGCGTCGACAACCCGGTGATGCTCGACCCCGAGGGCAATGTCGCCGAATTCGCCTCGGCCAATCTGTTCATGGTCAAGGACGGCGTGGTCCATACCCCGGCGCTCAACGGCACCTTCCTGGCCGGTGTCACCCGCGCGCGGGTGATGGGCCTGTTCGCCGCCGAGGGCATCGAGGTGGTGGAACGCCCGATCAGCTATGACGAGTTGAAGGATGCCGACGAGCTGTTCTCGACCGGCAACTTCAACAAGGTCGCGGCGGTGAACCGGATCGAGGACCGCAACCTCCAGCCCGGCCCCATCGCCCGCAAGGCCTGGGATCTGTACTTCGCCTGGGCGCGCGATCAGGGCTTCTGAGTCCGACGCCACCACCTGCTTATCCAGGAATGCCGCGCCAGTTGAGGGCGGCAGCCGGGGCATGATGTCATGCACCGGCTGCCGTCTTTGTTTTTTGCGCGATGGCGATGGCTGGACCGCGGGCAACTGGCGCGGTTATTCTCGGCGACACTTCCGGCCACAGCCCCCCCCCCGCGGCCGGCGGTCATGTCAGCCCTAAGGACCAATGATGAACAGCCACAGCCAGCACAGCGACGACGGCGAGCGCGGCTCCGTGGTCGACGAGATCGACGACGGCATGGTCACCGGCGAGGCCGGCCAGATCGAAAGCCGCGTGTCCCGGCGTATTCGCGAGTTGCGGCGCGATCGTGGCATGACCCTGCAGACCCTGGCCGAGAAGGCCGGGGTGTCGAAATCGATGATTTCCAAGGTGGAGCGCGGCGAGGCCAGCCCGTCGGCCGCCACGGTGGCGCGGCTGGCAGCCGGGCTTGGCGTCACCATCTCAAGCCTGCTGGGCGAACACGACCGCCACGACGTGCTGCTGCTGCGCCGCGCCGACCAGGCAGCCTTCGTCGACCCGGAAACCGGATTCGAGCGCCGGTCGATGTCGCCGATCTTCCCGTCGCGGGGCCTGGATCTGGTGCAGGTGACCGTGCCTCAGGGCGCCACCGCCGGCCCCTTCGTCGGTCATCGCTATGGGGTCGAGGAATATCTGGTGGTGGTGGAAGGCCGCCTCGGCGTCACCGTCGGCGGCGTCAACCATGTGCTGCAGACCGGCGACGCGATCTTCTATCAGGCCCATGTCGCCCATCAATATGCCAATCTGGGCGAGGGCCCGGCCGTGGCACTGGTGGTGATCGGCGATATCCGCGACCTGCGCGAAGGCCGCGACTGACACTGCAAGCGGCGCCCGTCGGGCGCCTCAGTGCCCACCCGCCTCAGTGCCCACCCGCCTCAGTGCCCACCCGCCTCAGTGCCCGCCCGACAGGTTCAGCCCGATCACCCCGGCCACGATCAGCCCCAGCGAGGCCAGCTTGATCGGGTTCAGGCTTTCGCCGAAGGCGACGATGCCGATGGTGGCGATCAGCGCCGTACCGACCCCCGACCAGATCGCATAGGCAATGCCGATCTCGATCCGCCTCAAGGCCAGCCCCAGCAGGCTGAAGGCGATCAGATAGCCCAGCACCATCACCACCACCGGCCCGGTGCGGCTGAGGCCGTCGGACAGTTTCATCGACGTGGTGGCGATGACCTCGGCCGCGATCGCGCCGCCAAGCAGCGCCCAGGCAAGTCCGGCACTGATCCCGCTGCCCATCCTGTGGGGTCGCCCTTCGTCGGCGGCCGACCTGTCCGGTCAGCCGGATGTGGAGATGCCGGGTGAGATGATATCAGAGACCCGAGGGCAGACCGTCCAGCCCCGCGGCCCCGCCGGCGGGCCCCCCGGCCAGCCGGTCGGGGCTTGCGGGATAGATCCCCAGGATCCGGACATCGGTCGAAAAGAAGCGCAGCTCCTCCATCGCCAGTGCCACCGACCGGTCGTCGGGATGGCCCTCGATATCGGCATAGAACACCGCCGGGGTGAAGGCGCCGTCGATCAGGTAATTCTCAAGCTTGGTCATGTTGACGCCATTGGTCGCGAACCCGCCCAGCGCCTTGTACAGCGCCGCCGGCACGTTGCGGACCTGAAAGATGAAGCTGGTCACCACCGGGCCGTTGCCGGCCGCCGGCACCACCTTGTCGCGCATCATCACGACGAAGCGGGTGGTGTTGTGCTCGGCATCCTCGATCGCCTCGGCCAGCACATCCAGGCCATAGATCTCGGCCGACAGCCGCGAGGCGATCGCCGATACCGTCGGATCCTGAAGTTCGGCCACCCGGGCGGCGGCACTGGCGGTGTCGGAATGCACCACCGGCCGGATGCCGTTCGCCTCCATGAACACATGGCATTGCGACAGGGCGTGAACATGGCTCAGCGCCGTGCGCACGCCGCCCAGGCTGGCGCCGGGCACCCCCAGCAGGCAATGGCTCACCCGCATGAAATGCTCGCCGGTAATACTGAGGCCCGATCTGGGCAGCAGGCGGTGCACATCCGCCACCCGCCCGGCCAGGGTGTTGTCGATCGGGATCATCGCCTGATCGGCCTGGCCCTCACGCACCGCGTCGATCGCATCGGCGAATGTCGGGCAGGGCAGCGGCACCATGTCCGGAAACATCTGACGACAGGCCATGTGCGAATAGGCGCCGGGCTGGCCCTGAAAGGAGATGATATCGGCGGGACGGTGCGGCGCCGGGCGGGACATGGGTGACGAGGCGGGCATGGGCGGAGTTTCCGGAGCACAGGGGAAAGCTGTCTGTAAAAGCGCGCGCCATCTTGCGCCCGCATCGCCCCGCCTGTCCATGCCGGCAGCCGGGTTTTCCAGGGCAATCGGGTGAAACTGTGCGTGACAGGGCGGAAAAAGTCTGAATCTCTCGTTGTCGACCTTTTTGGCTTGGGAGGG
>NZ_BMDZ01000107.1 GCF_014636235.1 Tistrella bauzanensis | reverse complement strand
GGAGGACGGGCCGCCTCACGCCGTCCCAGGCGACGGTGACGCTCTAAACCAGCCCGCCGCGCTCATTGCGCGACAGCCTCCTGGTCGGACGACAAGTACATGGATAGCTACTTCGGTATCAACCCGACGCAGTCGGCGCGCTCCGGCCTGGCGCGGTTCAACCCAAAGTCTGGCTTTAAAGCCGTCGGTGCGGAACTCGGCTTCGTCTATCCCGTCTTCGAAAACTGGGAGATTCTCACGATGATCGAATACTCTCAGTTGATCGGTGATGCGGCGGATAGCCCGATCAGCAAGGACGATAGCGTTCTCTTTGGTGGGCTGACCGTCTCCTACAAATTCTGAGCGGTTATTGTGGGTCAACCCTCATTGTCGAGGCATTTTATCCCAATCCCCACCACAGCTATAGGTTTCAAGCGAAATACCCGCTCCCTGTCATGTCGTCGAGCAGGCCGGCGCCGGTTGGATGCCAGCCCAGCGATTGCTGCGTGATCGTGCTTGAGACCGGATTGTCGAGCGATACAAACGGGGTCAGCCAGCCGAAATAGGCCGCGGCGTCGGCGGGGTCGAGGTGGCGGACCGGCAGGTTGAGGGGGGTGGCGATGGTGGTTGCGATGTCGCGCAGGGTGATGCCCTCTTCGGCAACCGCGTGCAGCACCGCGCCCGGCGGGGCGGATTCCACGGCCAGACGATACAGGCGCGCGGCATCGGCGCGGTGCACGGCCGGCCAGCGGTTGGTGCCGTCGCCGATGCAGGCGGCGAAGCCCTTCTCGCGGGCGAGGGTGATCAAGGCCGGTACGAAGCCGTGATCGCCGGCGCCGTGAACCGAGGCGGGAATCCGGATGGCGGCGGTCCGGAGGCCGGTCTCGGCCGCCCGAAGCACCGCCCGTTCCGAGGCGCCGCGCGCGCCGAGCGGGCCTTCAGGGGCAAGCGCATCGGTTTCGCAGCCCGGCCGACCACCTGGCAACAGCACGGTCACCGAGGTGGCGATGACCGGCTTGTTCGACCCCGCCAGGGCGTCGGTCATTGCGGTCACGGCCAGCCGATCGGCTTCGGCCGCGGCCGCATAGGCGGTGAAATCGTGGATGAAGGCCGCATGGATCACGCCATCGCAGCCGGTGGCGCCCGCGGCAAGGCTGGCGGGGTCGGTGATGTCGCCGGAATGGGCCTCGGCACCCAGGGCGTGGAGCGTCGCAACCGCCCTGTCGGTCGGGGCCAGCCCCAGCACGCTGTGGCCGGCGGCGAGCAGTTCCCTGACGATCGCCGAGCCGATGAACCCGGTCGATCCTGTTACGAAGACGCGCATGTCAGCCTCACATCGACAGTTGGAACGGCATGTGTTCCTGTCCTGCGGGTTTACACGGCCCCTGGGCATGCGGGCTATGACCAAGGTCGGGTCATCGCCATCAGGTTTTCGCATGAAGGCCAACTGTCAGGCAACGCCGGCCAGGATGCGCCGGCGCAGCCATGTCATGCCGTCGTCCGTATCGGTGCGGTCGTGCCAGATCATGCAATAGGTGAAGCCGCCCGCTTCCGGCAGATCGAGAACCACCACCCCGGCCATGGCGGCGACCAGATCGGCGATGCGGCGCGTGATGCACAGCACGTGATCCGACCCGGTCAACAGCAGCGGCCCCGACAGAAAATACGGCGTGGTGAAAGTGCCAGTCGTGCCCCCGCCGAAGGCCGCCAGGATATCGCCGCCGAAGGCCGCCAGCGGATCGTCGATTTCGGTCCTGGTGCCGTCTATATAGGACAGACGCACGCGCGGCAGCCGGGCCAGCCGGGCGGCAGCCACATGGCCGTGCCGGTCGCGATGTGCCAGCACCGGATGATCATGCCGCACGACGCAGGCGAAGCGTTCCTCGAACAAGGCCTGATGATGAAAGCCCGCCGGCAGAGGATCATCGGTATAGAGCGCGACATCGACATGGCCGCTTTCGAGGTCGTCGAGGGTGTGCGTGGTCCATGGCCGCACCTCCAGCGAAATGCCCGGCGCGCTCTGGGCCAGATCCCGCGCCAGCCCGGTCAGCACCACCGCCGATCCATAATCGGTGGTGGCGACACGCACCTGCCGTGTCGATGTCGCCGGATCGAACCTGTCGCCGGAGAACAGCCGGTCGGTTGCCGCGAGCGTTTCGGCGAGATGCGGTATCAACCGCGCCGCGCGGACGGTGGGAACATAGCCGGTCCTGGTCCGGACGAGCAGCGGATCGTCGCCGAGCGCGCGGCGCAACTGCGCCAGCAGTCGGCTGGCGGCCGGCTGGCTCAATCCCATCACCTCGCCGGCGCGGGTGATGTTTCGCAGCTCCAGAACCAGCGCCAGAAAGCGCAGGGCCCGGATGTCGATATGACCGACGCCATGATCATCTGAAATCCGCATGACGACAGTATGATCATTGCAGGCGCGCACCTGTAAAGCCGATCGTGGCGCAGGCCGGACCGCCCGGCCGCCCCCCGCGCGATGCCGGCAGGTTCAATCGCCGTTCAGAGCCTGATCCGCATCCCCCATGACCTCCTGCCAGGCCTCATACGCCGCCAGCACCGCCCGCGACTGGGCGTCATGCGCCAGGCGGAAGGCGTCGCCATAGACGGTTTCATCGGGGTATTCGGTGATCAGGGTAACGGCGGGGGCCTGGGTGGCGTGTTCCGAGACCATGCAGGGGATGCCGTCGATGACCTCGAAATCCAGGCGGCCGGCATGGATTTCGTAGAGGGCGATCTGGTAGGCGTTGAGGGCGGCGAGGGCCGGGATCTGCGCCAGCGCCGCTGTCACCCGGGTGAGCAGGGTGCGGGCGGGCGCTTCCCAGCCGGGGTGGTGGCGCAGGATCAGGAAGATGCCCTTGGGCACCGTCCACATCTCGAAACCGCGCGGGACATAGCCGGTCAGCGGCCGGGTCCATTCATGCGATGGATAGCCATGCAGGTTCAGATGCAGCCGCGCGCCGCTGAGGGCCAGGGCCTCGGCGCGGATCGCCGCCTCATAGGGCAGACCATCGGCGCGGCGGTATTCCAGATCGTCGCCCAGTGCCGTATAGCGCGCGGCATGGTGCATGTGGCGCGGCTGCGTGCGGGCAAGGCGACGGTGCAGGGCATAGCCGTCGGGGTTCTCGACCGGGGCGATGGTGACATGCGCACCTGGCCGTTCGGCCAGCAGGGCGGCGGCGCGCAGCGCGCCGGCAACCCCTGAGACCTCGTTGGCATGCTGGCCACCGCTGATCATCACCGGATGGTCGCTGCCGGCGATATAGCGCGCCGGCACCGTCCGGCCGGCGCGCGACCCGGCGGTGAACACCCGCCCGCCGATCCGGTCGAGTTCGGCGCGGATCCGCGCCATGCCGAAGGGCGCCTCGGCGCCGTGCAGCGGCTGGTCGGGCCAGTCGGCCTCGCCCATGTCGAGGGGGCGGGTCTCGATCCGCAGCCGGATGGTGCCGTCGCTGGCGCGGATATCGGGCAGGATCTGGCCGGGCTGGATGTCGCGGGCGCCGACCGGCCGGCCGGTCCGGCGCTGGATATGCTCAAGCACCGAGAAATATAGCTCTTCGTGCAGCGCTTCATGCAGGCTGACCGCTTCCTCGCCGACCGGCAGCGCCATATCCCGGCCCGGCAGATCGATGCGGATCTCCAGCGCCTCGAAGAACGGCTCGTCCTGACCCCAGTCGTGATCGGCGATCACCGCCATGGCGCGGTGAAACAGGGTCTCATAATCGGTTGGCAGGCGTTCATCGATCCGGCGGCCATCGGGGTGGCTGACGCGCAGCCAGCCGGTGGGCGACAGGCGCATCTCGCCCAGGTGATCGGGCGCCAGATGGTTGGGCGCCGGCACCGACAGGTTGGTGACGGCGCCGTCGGCCGCTTCCAGCCGGACCTGATAGGCGGGGTGCGAGGCGTCAGAGGCGCCTTGCGCGCTCAGGCCGACGGCCGCCTCGCCCAGCATGCCGGCCAGCGGATAGGCTTCCAGCCGGAAGCGGTTGTCGCCTGCCGGCGGGACCACCGGATAGCTGACGTCGACGCGCGCGAACGGCCCGGCCGCGCGCGGATCTTCCATGAACAGGCCGATCAGCGGCTTATAGGCCGGGTGCAGCCGGGCGGTGATGCCGGCGGCCCGGAACCGTGCCTCGGCTGCGCGCCGTGACGCCGTGTCTTCGAACAGCCAGGTATCGAGCGTGGCGCCTTGCCAGTCGGGCGTGGCATAGCGGGCGAGCAACTGGTCGAGCGTGCGCGGGAAGGTCTGGTCGATGAGCAGGGTCATAGGGGCGTGATATCCGTCAGGCCTGGGTGCGGCCGGTGGGGTCGAGCCGGTCGCGCAGCCAGTCTCCCAGCAGGTTGAGGCCCAGCACGGTCAACAGGATGGCGAGACCGGGAAACACGCTGACCCACCACGCGTTCTGCAGATAGGTCCGGCCATCGGCCAGCATGCCGCCCCAGCTTGGAATGGTGGGATCGACACCAAGCCCCAGGAAGGTGAGCGAGCTTTCCAGCAGGATGTTGGTGGCGACGTTCAGGGTCATCAGCACCACCACCGGCCCCGCCAGATTGGGCAGCAGGTGGATGAACAGGATGCGGATGTCGCGCACCCCGATCGCGCGGGCGGCATGGATGAATTCGCGGTCGGCGAGCGACAGCACCGAGCCACGGACCAGCCGCGCATACTGCACCCATTGCGAGGCGATCAGCAGAATGATGGTGTTGACGAGCCCGCCACCGACGATGGCGATGAAGGTGATGGCCAGCAGAATAAAGGGCAGCGCCAGTTGCACATCGGCGAAGCGCATCACCACCATGTCGGAAATGCCGCGGTAATAGCCGGCGATCAGCCCCATCACCACGCCGATGGCCACGGCGCCGGCCACGGAGGTGAAGCCGACCAGCAGCGAGATCTTGCCGCCGTTCACCACCCGCGCCAGCACGTCGCGGCCCAGCGGATCGGTGCCCAGCGGATGTGCCCAACTCTGGAAGGGCAGGGTCAGGCGGGCCATCAGGTTGATTGTCTCGCCGCCATCGGGAAACAGCAGCGGCGACAACAGGACCAGGGCGGTCATGCCACCGGCCAGGATGACACCCAGAACCAGTTCCAGGCCTGGGCCGCGACGGGTCTGCGGGCGGGCGCTTGCCATGGGGGTCTCCTAGCGGGTGCGGATGCGCGGATCGATCAGCCCATAGGCGATATCGACCAGCAGGTTGATGGCGACGATCAGCAGCGCCAGAACGGTGATCACCGCCTGCAACACCGGATAGTCGCGGCCGGCGACCGCATCGAAGGCCAGCGTGCCCAGCCCCGGCCAGTTGAACACCCGCTCGATGACCACGATGCCGCCCAGCAGGCCGCCGAATTGCAGGCCGAAATAGGTGACCAGCGGTATGGCGCAGTTTCGAAGCGCGTGTTTATAGAGCACCTTGCGCTCGCTGAGGCCCTTGGCGCGCGCCACCTGCACATACTGGGCACGCAGGGTTTCGAGCATGGCGGAGCGCACCAGCCGGACATTGGTCGCGGTCAGGATGATGCCCATGGTGACGGCGGGCATCACGAAACTGGCGATGCCGTCCATGCCCGATGGCGGCAGCCAGCGCAGCGTGATCGAGAACATCAGCACCAGCATGATCGCCAGCCAGAAATTCGGAAACGACAGCCCGGTCAGCGACAGGATGCGGATGACCTGATCGACGCCCCGCCCCCGATTGACGGCGGCATGGATGCCAAGCGGGATGGAGATGGCGATCGACACGATCATCGAGGTGAAGGCCAGCGCCAGCGTTGCCGGCAGCGCCTTCGCGATCAGCAGCGACACCGAGGTGCCGCCGAGAAAGCTGCGCCCCATATCGCCGGTGAACAACCCGGTGACGAAATCGAGATATTGCGACAGGAAGGGCTCGTTCAGGCCCAGCGCCTGACGGATGTTGTCCAGATCCTCCTGCGTCAGGCTGCCGGCACCCTGCGACAGCATCAGCGCCGGATCGCCGGTCAGACGGATCGCGAAGGACACCGTCAGCGTGACGGCGAAAAGGACGAATGCCGCCTGAAGCAGGCGCTTGAGCAGAAAGCCGGCCAAGGGGCAGCCTCCGGACGGATGAGCGGCGGCCCATCCGCCAGGGGCGGGGGCACCTGGCGGATGGATCATGGGACGATGGGTGGTGGCGTTGTTGCGTCAGTCGACGGTGACGTCGGTCAGGCGGATGCGGTTATCCGGCGGTGCGACGAAGCCCTTGACCCGCTTCGAGACGCCGAAGATCTCGTTCAGATTGAACAGCGGCATCTCAAGTGCCCGGTCGGCCGCATAGGCGGCGATGCCCTGCAACACCTTCTCACGCGCCGCCGGATCGGTCATCGAGCGCTGACGCTCAAGCAGGGCGTCGAGTTTCGGGTCGGAGTCATAGGGGTTCCAGCGTTCGCCGGTGTGGTACATCAGATAGGCGGTGTTGTCGTAGTCGAGCGTCCAGCCGCCCCATTTCTGCTGGAACATCGCGCCCGACTTGCCCTGCGGGATGATGTCGTTCAACAGGACATTGGTCTCATAGGGCTTGATGGTGGCGGTGACGCCGACCATGCCCAGATAGCTGGCCACCGCCTGTGACACCTCGGCGAAGGTGGCGTCATTGCCGCGGATATCGATCTGAACCGCGGCCCCCGGCGCCACGCCGGCCTCCTTCAGCAGCGCCTTCGCCGCCTCGGGATCATAGGCCAGCGGCTTCATCGCCGGGTCGTAGCCGAACGACAGTTCCGACTGGAAGCTGGCGATCTGGCTGGCCTGCCCGCCCAGAATGGCGTCGATGATCGTCTTGCGGTCGACGGCCATGATCAGCGCCTTGCGCACGCGCGCATCGGCGGTGATGCCGTCGCGGGTGTTGAAGCGCAGCGCATAGACGGTCGGGCTGGTGACGCTGACCACCTCAAGCCGGTCATCGGCCTTGATGGTGTCGACCATCGAAATCGGGATGGTCGGCGGCACGACGATATCGACCCGGCCGGCCTGCAATTCGGCAACCGCGGTCGCGGGCTCGGGAATGAAGCGATAGGTGACGGTGTCGAGCTTGGGCGCGCCGCCCCAATGATCGGCGAAGGCCTCCAGCGTCACCGAGACCTTGGGGTCATAGGCGGTCATCCGGAACGGACCGGTGCCGACGGGGTTGGCGTTGACATAGGCCTCGTCGTGCTCCGCCACATATTTCGGCGGCATGATCATCGCGCCATAGCCGGAAAGCTTGGTCAGCAGCACCGGATCGGGCTGCTTCAGCACGAAGTCGACCGTGGTGTCGTCGATGATGTTGATCCGGTCGATGACCGTATAGTTCGAACGCTGCGGCCCCTTCTTGCCATCTTCACCCAGCAGGCGGTCGAAGGTGAACTTCACCGCGTTCGCGTTGAACGGCTCGCCATTGTGGAAGGTGACGCCCTCGCGCAGCTTGAAGCGCAGGCGCTTGCCTTCATCCAGCACCTGCCATTCGGTGGCCAGCGCCGGCTGAAGCTTCAGGTCGGGGCCGCGATAGACCAGACCGTCATAGATGTTGGTGGCGACCGACGACCAGTTCACCAGGAAGGTATCGATCGGATCCCAGCTTCCGGGATCCTGCGGCGAGGACAGGGTCAGGCTGCCGGCCGCCTGGGCGCCGGCGGTCATGCCAAGCGGCAGGGCTGCGGCCAGCGCCGCGGACAGTAGCAGACGCTTCGTGGTCCGGAGGTGTTTCATGATCGTCTCCACAGGAGTGTACGCGTGGACGTGGGCCTCGATATCAGGTCGCAGCCTGCGGTCTTGATGCCGCTGGTGTTCATACTGCCTGGGCCACCATATGGTCGGCGGCCACGGCCTGAAGTTTCACGATATCGGGCAGATCGCCGACGCGGCGCACCGGGCTCGGGATCTCGCCATCGAGCATCGGCCGGTCGGGGCGCCGGGTCGGGTCGGCCACCGGCACCGCCGACAGCAGTTTGCGGGTGTAGGGGTGCATGGGGCGCTCGAACACCGCGGCGCGGCTGCCAAGCTCGACGATCTGGCCCAGATAGAGCACGGCGACGCGGTGGCTGATCTTTTCCACCACCGCCATGTCATGGCTGATGAACAGATAGGCGAGCCCCTCGTCGGCCTGCAACTCCATCAGCAGATTGATGATCTGGGCCTGAACCGACACATCCAGCGCCGACAGCGCCTCGTCGGCGATGATCAGCTTCGGCCGGGAGGCGAGCGCGCGCGCGATGCAGATCCGCTGGCGTTGTCCGCCGGAGAATTCATGCGGATAGCGCCCGGCGACGGACGGGTCCAGTCCGACGCGTTCCAGCAACTCGCCGACCCGCGAGCGGATCGCGGCGGCACCGTCGATCAGGCCGTGGGTGGTGATCGGCTCGGCGATCGAGAAGCCGACCGTGCGGCGGGGATCGAGCGAGGCGAAGGGATCCTGGAAGATGTACTGCACATGCCGGCGCAGGCGCCGGCGCTCGGCCGCCGACATCGCGGCCATCGAGCGGCCCTCAAACATCACCTCGCCGCCGGTCGGATCCTGAAGCTGCTGGATGGTGCGGCCGATGGTCGACTTGCCGGACCCGCTTTCACCCACCAGCGACAGGGTCTCGCCCGGCCACAGATCGAGATCGACCGCCTCGACCGCATGGACCCGGTGGGTGACCCGGCCCAGCAGGGTGCGCTTCACGTCGAAGCGGGCTTCCAGATTGCGCAGGGTCAGGATCGGCGGCTGATCGTAGCGGGCGGTGTCCTGCACGGTTTCGACCCCCACCACGCGCGACTGCTCGCCATCCATGATCGTCAGCGGCAGGCGCTTCGGGAAGGGTTCGCCGGTCATCGAGCCCAGCGCCGGAACCGCCGACAGCAGGGCGCGGGTATAGGGATGTGCCGGCCGCGCGAAGATATCGGCCACGGCACCTTCCTCGACCTTGCGGCCGCGCCACATCACCACCACCCGGTCGGCGACCTCGGCCACCACGCCCATGTCATGGGTGATGAAGATCACCGCCATGCCCAGCGTCTTCTGAAGATCGCGGATGATGGTCAGGATCTGGGCCTGGATGGTGACGTCCAGCGCGGTGGTGGGTTCGTCGGCGATCAGCAGCTTCGGCCGGCAGGCCAGGGCCATGGCGATCATCACCCGCTGGCGCATGCCGCCCGACAATTGATGCGGATAGCGCTTCAGCATCGCCGCCGCATCGGGCAGCCGCACCATATCGAGCAGTTCGCGCGCGGCGGTGAGCGCCGCCGGTTTCGAAGTGCCTTCATGCAGCATCAGCACCTCGGCGATCTGGTCGCCGATGGTGAAGACCGGGTTCAGCGAGGTCATCGGCTCCTGGAAGATCATCGCGATATCCTTGCCGCGGACCTTGCGCATCTCGTCGGTGCCAAGCCGCGCCAGATCGACCTGCCGGCCCCCGGCATCGAACAGGATCCGGCCCTGGTCGATGGTGCCGTTTATATGGTCGATCAGCCGCATGATCGCGAGCGACGTGACCGATTTGCCCGAGCCGCTTTCACCGACGATGGCAAGGGTGCGGCCGGCCTCGACCGTGAACGACACCTCATCCACGACCCGGCTCGTGCCGAAGCGGACGCTGAGCGAGCGCACGTCCAGAAGAGAATCCCGGCTGGAATGCGGCATCGGCGCTCCCGTGTCTGCTGCCAATCCGGGCCGCGCGCCCGGCTGCGCGGCACCGTCTCCCCAGACGGTGCCTGCTGGTGTCGTATTTGACACCGTGTTGCGACAAAATTATTTTTCCGACATTTTGTCAATAAATTCTTGTCGACATGTCGCATGCAGGGCGCCACCGGACGCCAGGGGCGCCGCAGCCCTTGAGCGGCGGTCCGGTCGGGATCGCCAAGGCAGTTGTCTATGGGCGCTGATCGCGACATGATCACCGGCGATACACCGCCCATTGATGCCAGGATCCTGTTCCGCATGACGATCAGCGCCGACAGCCTTGCGAGGCAGCTTCACGACAAACCCTTGCCGCTCGTCCGCCTGGCAGCGGTGCTGTGGGCGAAGGGAAAAAAGGACGAGGCTCATGCGGCCTGTCTTCACGCCCTGGAGGTTGGCGCCGATCAGCCGGAGGTGGTGATGCTGGCGCGGGATCTTCTGGCCCGCAGCGTGCCCAAATGGCATTTCGGCATCGTGCGCGATCAGGTGCGCAATGATGCCTATGAGGCGGCGTTGAAGCGGGCGGTCGGGCCGGAAAGCCATGTGATGGAAATCGGCACCGGCAGCGGCATTCTGTCGATGATGGCGGCGCGGGCCGGCGCGGGGCGGGTGACGACCTTCGAGATGAACCCGATGGTGGCCGATGCCGCGCGCCGGATCATCGCCCGCAACGGCCATGACGACCGCATCACGCTGGTGGCGAAGAAATCCTCCGATGCCCTGGTGGGCGAGGATGTCGATGGCCGGGCCGATATTCTGGAGCCTGTTGCAGAATGGGTCTTCGGAATGTGTCGCGATCGCAGTGAGATCCGCCCTTGAGCCTGCGGCCGGCGCCTGATT
>NZ_BMDZ01000106.1 GCF_014636235.1 Tistrella bauzanensis | reverse complement strand
GCTGGTGGGCCGGCCACGAGCAGGCGACCATCGCCGCCTGACTCAAATGAAACAGCCTCCGGCAAACCCGGAGCGGTTCATATCGTGCCCCAGCCTGCGCTCGTGCGGCCTTGGCGGCGGGCTCCGGCAGCGGCGGCGTCGTGTTCAGCCAGAAGCGGATGAACAGCGCCAGGGTTTCGACACCGATCCCGACATCACGCTCGAGCCGCGCCAGGCGGCGATCCTGCTGGTCGAGCCGCTTGGCGATCGCCGCCTCCTTCCGCTCGTCCGCATCGGGCGACAGGAACGACGCGATGGCGGCCTCAGCGATCAGGGACATCGACTGCTGACGGCGAGCGGCATAGGCCGACAGAGCCTGCATGACATCGGGATCGAGATAGACGGAGAGCTGAGCCTTTTTCTTCGACATGGCCATGCGCGCCTCACATGCCGAGGTCGTCGCCTGGATCGAGGGAGGCCTGCCGCGCGAGGCCCTGCATGAGGTCGTTCATGCGGCCGATGCGAGGCGCGTCCTCCTCCATGTCGTCGACCTGGTCGAGCGCGAACTCATTCTCGATCGGCGCCTGCTTCTCGACAGTTCCTTGGCCAAGTTCCGGCTGCTTCCGGCGGTCGGCGTTCTTCGGATCCTCGTCGTCCGCGTCCTCGCCATTAGCCGCCGCTGGCGCCGGTGGCCGGGGCGGCAACGGACGCGTACTCCAATCGTCGGGGCGTCCCTCTTTCGGCCGCACCGGCACGGGCGGCGCGACGATGCGCTCCTCGAAGCGTGCATCCTCGTAGTAGCGCGCCTTCTTCGCCCGGATCGGATGAACGCCCGAAACCATGACGATCTCGTCGGTGGCCGGGAGCTGCATGACCTCCCCCGGCGTCAGCAGAGGGCGGGCGGTCTCCGAGCGCGAGACCATGAGATGCCCGAGCCAGGGTGACAGCCGGCTGCCGGCGTAGTTCTTCATCGCCTTCATCTCGGTCGCCGTCCCGAGCGCGTCGCTGACGCGCTTGGCGGTCCGCTCGTCATTGGTCGCGAAGCTCACCCGGACATGGCAGTTGTCGAGGATCGAGTTGTTGGGGCCGTAGGCCTTCTCGATCTGGTTCAGCGACTGGGCGATGAGAAAACTCTTGATGCCATAGCCAGCCATGAAGGCGAGCGCCGACTCGAAGAAGTCGAGGCGGCCGAGGGCAGGAAACTCGTCGAGCATCAGGAGGAGCCGGCGTCGCCCGGCCTTGGCCTGCAGGTCCTCGGTCAGCCGCCGGCCGACCTGGTTGAGGATCAGGCGGATCAGCGGCTTGGTCCGGTTGATGTCGGACGGCGGCACGACGAGGTAGAGCGTGGTGGGCCGGTCGCCGGCGACGATATCGCCGATGCGCCAATCGCAGCGCCGCGTCACCTCGGCGACCACGGGGTCGCGGTAGAGGCCGAGGAACGACATAGCCGTGCTCAGAACGCCGGATCGCTCGTTGCCGGACTTGTTCAGCAGTTCGCGCGCGGCGGAGGCGACGACAGGATGGACGCCGGCCTCGCCGAGGTGCGGCGTTCGCATCATGGCGGAGAGCGTCGACTCGATCGGCCGCTTCGGATCGGACAGGAAGGACGCGACGCCGGCGAGCGTCTTGTCCTCCTCGGCGTAGAGAACATGCAGGATCGCGCCGACCAGCAGCGCGTGGCTGGTCTTCTCCCAGTGATTTCGCTTTTCGAGACTGCCTTCGGGGTCGACCAGGATGTCGGCGATGTTCTGGACGTCGCGCACCTCCCACTCGCCGCGCCTGACCTCGAGCAGCGGATTGTAGGCCGATGACTTCGCGTTGGTCGGATCGAACAGCAGCACGCGACCGTGCTGGGCGCGAAAGCCGGCGGTGAGCTGCCAGTTCTCGCCCTTGATGTCGTGGACGATCGCCGAACCCGGCCAAGTCAAGAGCGACGGGATGACGAGACCCACGCCCTTGCCGCTGCGGGTCGGTGCAAAGCACAGCACATGCTCGGGGCCGTCGTGGAGGAGATAGCTGCGTTGATAGCGGCCGAGCACAACGCCATCGGGACCGAGCAAGCCGGCCTCCTCGATCTCCTTCGGTTGCGCCCATCGTGCGGAGCCGTAGGTCTCGGCATTCTTCGCTTCGCGAGCCCGCCAAACCGACATGCCGATGGCGACGGCCGCGGCGATGATCCCGCCAGACGCCGCGATATAGGCACCCTCGATGAAGATCGAGGGAGCGTAGGCGTCGTAGGCGTACCACCACCAGAAGAAGGCCGGTGGTAGATAGAACGGGAAATGCAAAACCTCGAACCAGGGACGGCCAAGTTCGGGCTGAAAGCCGAGCCGCCAGGCGGTCCATTCCGTCGCGGTCCAGATCGTCAGGAGGACGATCCCGAAGACGGTGATGACCTGGCCCCAGAGTATCTTCGTCGCCGACATGCCGGTCGTCCTTTCCTGAGATCGATGATGGGAGGCGGCGCTCACAGGCCAAGTCCCCGATTGCGGCCGAAGCCCCAGTCGACGCCGCCATCATCGCGGGCGACGCCGGAGACGTGGCGGCCGAGCTGTTTCTCAAGCGATGGGGTCCAGGGCACGAGCTGAAAGCCGAGGCCGTCGTCGATCATGGCGAACCGGCCGGAAGCGAGCGCGAAGCGCTGACGGTATGATCCGGCGACGTACTCGCCGGAGGCGGCCTGATTGAAGGTCTGGCCCGTCTCGGCCGCAAGCCGCTCGCCCAAGGCTTCGACTTCCCGACGGCGGAGCGTGCCGATCAGGCCCTGGGAGAAGGTGATGCCCCGCGCCTGTCGCTCGGCCAGCCCCTGCTCGATGAGCTGGTCGGCCCGCCGCTCCAGCGCATCGCGGACCTCGGCGCCGAAGCCCGTCTGGCTGAGCCCTACCGGATCACGCGTGACCGCTTGGCGGTCGAGCCAAGTCGCGCCGCTGGCCGTCACCTGGTCCTCGATGGCGAGATCCGACCGCACGGCGAGCGCCACGCGCCGACGTCCCTGCGCGTCATCGAACGCGCGGAGTTCGACGACCGAGCCGGGCGCGCTGTCGCCGGTGGCGTCGAGGTCGGGGAACTTGATGTGGTGGGTGCGGCCGTCGACGCCGTCGATCACGGCATAGGCCGTTCCCTTCAGCTCGTCGTCGAGCCCGCGATCGACGAGCCGGCCGATGACGGGCACGTCGAGGCTCTCGCCCGCGAGGACGTAGTTCGCGGTCGCGCGTTCGATCCCGCGCTCTCGCAAGCCACGGTGAATGCGCTTGATGATGTCGCCGCGCTCGCCGAGCTCGCGCAGCGTGGTCTCGGCCGCCTCGTCCATCGTCCATTGGCCGGACCCGATCTGATGGGCGAGGCCGAGGCTCTCCAGATGCCGCAGGCGGCCGACCTTCAGTGAATGGAACGGGTCCGGCTCCTGGCCCGGAGAGGGCGCAACGTCGATGACGCCATGTCGGCCGCCGTCACGGATGAGCTGGCGGTCAAGCTGGGTCCAGCGCTCGGCCTCGACCTGACGCTCGAGCGCTTGGTGGATATCGAGGTCGCTCCGCAGCCCCAGCTCCCGCGTGACCAGGTCCTGGGCGCGGGCGCGCATCCCTTCCTTGATGTAATCGCGGGAGATGACGAGGTCTTGGCCGTCGTCGGCAACGCCGCGCACGATGATGTGGACGTGCGGATGCTGCGTGTTCCAGTGATCGACGGCGACCCAATCGAGCTTGGTGCCGAGGTCCTTCTCCATCTGGCCGACCAGGTCGCGGGCATAGCCCTTGAGGTCGGCTATCTCCGGCGCGTCCTCGGGTGAGACGATGAATCGGAAATGATGCCGATCCCTTTCGCACCGTTCGGCGAAGGCCTGGGGGTCGGCGTCCTCGGTCTCCGGGCCGAACAGCCGCGCCTTCTCCCCGTCCCGGGTGACGCCCTCGCGCCGGAGGTAGCCGAGATGCGCTCCGAGCGGCGCGGAGCGCGCGGTGTGGCGGACGACACGCGCCTTGACCGTCACCAGGCGCGAGCGGCCGGTGAGCAGATGGTTCGCCCGGACGGCGGCGACACGGCCGCGCCCGAAGGTCGAGCGGCTGGCACTTCGGAATAGGCCCTGCCGTGAGATGCCGCCGCCGGCGCGCTGGGCGGCAGCGAGTGCCTGGGCGATGAAAGGCTTTGCCCGCTGACTGCGTGAAGAGCGGATGCGGCCTGGCCGGGGCTGGAAGTCGTTCTCCTCAGCCATCGCCGGCCCCGGCAATGTGCGAAAAACAGAGGGTGGGCAATGTGTTGGCGGCGCCACGCACCCTGCACGCGGGGGCCGCACATTGCCGGATCAGCCAAAAACTCAAACAAAAACAACCAACCGACAGAGCCGCACCTTGCGGCCTTTTATCTGGCCCTCGGTCGGTTGGTTTCTGCGCTCCTCCCCTGTCCGCGCTTCCTTCTTCTCGGAAACACGCCACTCCGCGCCTGTTTGCGAAATCGCGCCCTGTAGCTGGGATGCCGCGCCTTAAGACGTCGGAGGCCGCCGAGCCGACAGGGAAAGCGCGAGCTGACCGAGGTGATATAGCGGCACGTCGATGTGAGAGCGGCGCGATCACGGCTTCGGCCCCGCTGCGGAAACGTGGACGAACAGCCCATCGGATTGCGGCGCGATGGCGGAGAGATCGCGCACCGCGACGACGGCCGGCGTGTCGCTCGGCGGCGGTTTGGCCGACGTGCGATCAGCGGGTTCAGCGCTTGCCGGCCGCGTTATGAACAGCGGCGCTTGCGTCCAGGACAACGGATCGGAGGCCGCCATGAGGACAGGCCCATCGATCGCGCCGGCCCCGACAAAAGGGACGAGCGCCGCGACATAAGCGACCGTCTCGGCCGGCAACGGGCGGTGCCTATCGCGATAGTCTTCGTAGCGACCGGGTCCGGCATTGTAGGCCGCGAGGAAGCCCGGCGATCCGTAGCGGTCGTGCATTTCGCGCAGGAAGGCCGCGCCCGCCAGGATGTTGTCGTGGGCATCGAACGGATCGCGACCAAGGCCGTACCGAGCGCGCAGCGCAGCCCAGGTGTCGGGCATGAGCTGCATCAAGCCGATCGCCCCCTTGGGCGAGATCGCGCGCCGATCGCCGCGGCTCTCGAAACGCATGATCGCCCGTATCCACGCCGCCGGAATGCCGAAGCGCTGGGCCGCTTCCGCGATGAGCCCGGCATAGGGATCGCTCGGCGCGTGCAGCTCGATCCGAGCGGTCTGGGCGTGAGCGACGACGGCGGACATGCCCAACGCCGTCGCCCCGACGAGCATGATGAGAGCGGCCCGCATGCGCTCAATCCCGCTGGCCGCGCTTGGGAGGGCGGTTCCAGTTCAGGACCCACGCAGACTTGTCGTCGCCGGACTGGAAGAGATTGGCGCGGATCGGCTGATCCAGCGCCGGGTCATCGATGACAAGCGAGACGTATTCGCCTGCTTTCTCGCCGGTGCGTTTCCAGCCCGCGCCGATTTCCGGGCCGTCGGCATCGCCGAGGTGGACCCGAAAGTCGGGCGCATTCTCGGCATCGGAAGATTCGGCCGGAACGAGGAAGAGGTCGCGGTAGAAGAAGAGCGTCTGAATGCGTCCGGTGAAGCCGGATTTATCGCGGGTGAAGTGACCGATCTGCGCCATGGGAACCTCCTGGGTTGGCGGGTTGGAAAGCGGGTCAATCGGTGGCGGCGCGCCAGACGAAGCGGCCGTCGCCGGCTTCGTCGGTCCACAACGGGACCGCGCGCGCGACGATCGAAGCGGCGGGGAGCGGGCCGAAATAGCGGCCATCCAGGCTGTCCGGGACGGTGGGGTTCATGAGGAAGACCTCGCCCGGCCGCAGCACGCGGCAGCCGCTCCAGCGCGGCAGTGGACGGCGGAGGTGATCGCGGTCATGAGCGACGCCGACCTCGACCTGATCGACGGTGACGACGTCGCCGTCCCGACACCCGGTCTGTCCGGATAGCGCCATGACGTGCTTGAGCAGCGGCACGCCCTTGGGCAGGAAGCCGCCGTCGGCGAGGTAGCTCGCAATCGGCTCGGGTGGGCGCACGACGACGAGTTCGAGCGTGTGGAGCGTACCGAGTGGATGCAGCACATAGAGTCCGGTCGGGGTGCTCGCCGTGGCGTTCCAGATCAGCCGTGGCGCCGGGTGGAAGAACGCGAGGGCGCCGATAGCGAGCATCGCGAAGTACGTCGTCATGACGTAGCCGAAGCGGGTCATGGCGCGACGCTCCGGCGCTTGAGCC
Source organism: Tistrella bauzanensis (assembly GCF_014636235.1). Classification (NCBI taxonomy): domain Bacteria; kingdom Pseudomonadati; phylum Pseudomonadota; class Alphaproteobacteria; order Geminicoccales; family Geminicoccaceae; genus Tistrella; species Tistrella bauzanensis. Next base: position 4,306 of record NZ_BMDZ01000106.1, on the reverse strand, counting down.
AGGCGGCATGTTGCGCGCGCGTGTAGGCGCGCGGCTCTTGCCCAGCAGCGAGGCGATTGTGGAGGTGACGCCAGTATTCCGGCGCGGCGTCAGCGGGATCGATGTCGAGCGCTTCGACCGCATCGATCGCCTGCAACACGCGCTCGACCTTCGGCCAGCCATCGACGCGGAGCAGGATTTCGCCGCCGGGGCGCACGAAGGGCAGCGTTTGGTAGCAGACGCCGGGCTCGACCGCGCGCACGATGTCCATGCGCGAGACGACCGTGCCGAAGTCGTTCGACGCCCAACGCACGAAGGCGAAGATGCTGCCAGGCTTGAAGCTGGAGACGCTGCGGCGGCGATCGAGGATCTTCTCCTCGGCGCGCCGGCCGAAACGCAGCCAGTGCTCGATCGTCTTCTCGATCCAGGTCAGCTCGACATGGGTCAGTGCGACGGTGCGCCGATGCGATGGCGGCACCACGCGCGGCGGCGACTGCTCGTTGTCGTTCATGAGGACACTCCGGGATCGTCGGGATATTCGCGGGAGAGAAGGTCGCGGAGCATGTCGGCGACGGTGATGCCACGCCGGAACGCGGCGACCTTGATGCGGCCGCGTAGCGCCGGGGTGACGTCGATTGTCAGCCGCGCGCTGAAGGCGGATGTGTCATCCGACCGTCTGCCGTTCGCTTCGGGAGCCTTGATCCAACTCTCGGCGTCGCCGGGTCGGGATACGAAGCCACGTTTGGTGGACCGTTCGCTCATAGCGCGATCCTCGCCACCTCGGCGGCCATCGCGGCGATCTCGCGCGCGGCGACGCCCTGCTCCGCGAGTTCGAAGACCAAGCGTCCCGACTGCGCAGCGTCGGCGAAGACGACGCGCTGGCCGATGGTGCTGGCAAGCACCGGCGGATCGTGATCGGCCAAGGTCTCGGCCGTCTCGCGGGCGATGACCGTGCGGGCGCCGCAGCGATTCAGCACGAAGCGCGCGGCGAGCTGCGGGCGGTAGATGCGCGCCTCGCGTAGCAGGCCGAGCATCTCGGCGGAGGCCCAGCCATCGAGCGGCGACGGCTGGACAGGGATCAGCACCAGATCGGCAGCGAGCAATGCCGAGCGCATCAGCCCGGCGACGCGCGGCGGACCGTCGATGACGATATGGTCGACGGTGCGGGCGAGCTCGGGCGCCTCGCGGTGGAGCGTGTCGCGCGCGAGGCCGACGACGCCGAACAGCCGTGAGACGTTCTCCCTCGCCCGCTGCTGCGACCAATCGAGCGCCGAGCCTTGAGGGTCAGCGTCGATCAGCGTGACGCTCTTGCCATGCAGCGCCCATTCGCCCGCGAGGTGCAGTGCGAGTGTCGTCTTGCCGACGCCGCCCTTCTGGTTGAGGAGGGCGACGATCATCTCTTCCCTCCCGGCTTGCGGCTGAAGGGCAGCGACGGTTGGCGTCCTGGGCGATCTGAAATCGGCCGGTCGGCGGGGTTATCCGCCGAACGCGCGGGCCAACAACAAGAGTTAGATTCTGAGTTAGACTCTAAGTTAAGGGCCGGAATCGTGGTTTCAGGCCAGAGGGTTAGCTGCGGTTTGCACTCCCGAAGTCCCGATAGGCGCACGCCTGAAGTCCCGATAGCGGGAACGCCCGAAGTCCCGACCGCATTCACAGCGATATCCACAGGCCCTGTGGATAAGCCGGCCGGCAGGATGCGCAGCATCTCGCGCCGGCCATCGCGCTCGACGCGCAGCCGGTAGCCGGGGAGCGGCTGGCGGGCGGAGATCCGGCGGAGATCGAAGGCGAAGTCGGCGAGCTTGGCGAGGCTGCCGGATTTTTCGTGTAGGTGCGCGAACTCGAACAGCCAGCCTCGGGGCTGGCGGCCGGCGTGTTTGCGGGCGACGCGATAGAGCCACCGCTCGATACCGCCGGTGAGGCGGAAATAGGCCGGGTCGATCGTGAGAACGAGCGAGCGGTCGACGACGCCGCGATAGAACCAGTCGGGAAGGACGAACTCCATCCCCTCGACGCGACCGTCGCGCGTCGTGCATTCCTCCCACTCGTTGATCCAGGAAAACTGATGGCGGCGCCAATGCTCGCCGTTACGGATCGTCGTGCGGATGACGGTCGACTGCAGGCGCGCGAACGCGCCCTTCAAGAGCTTGTAGTCGCGGGAGCCGGTTTGGCGACCGATCGCGGTCAGGAGCTGGTAGGGCGTGAAGCGCAGAAAGCGTGAGGTTTTGAAACCAAGGTTTTCGGCCTCGACGATCTGACTCGCCGCCCAGATCAGGACATCGGCGTCCCAGATAGTGGCCATGCCGAACTCGAGCGCCGCGTAGACCTCGACGCGGACGTCGCCGGCTTCATAGAGGATGGGGGTCGTGCGCCTGGCTTTGGCCAGCGAGAAGAACGGCCGCTCCATCAGGTCGCGCTGGTCGCGCGGACTGGCGTCGCCGGTGGCGACGACGAACGGTTCGAGCTTGCTCCGTTCGCTGGCGGTGACGAGGCGGCGCGACGACATCGGCGAGCGCCTCAGCGATGCGCGTGGCCGGCGGCGCGGGCCTCGACGTAGCGGGGGTCCGAGGTCGAGCGGCAGGCCGCCTGGTCGGCCCAGGCTTCGAGATCGCCCACCGCGTACACCACGCGACCGCCGAGTTTGCGAAAGGTCGGGCCGCTGCCGTGACAGCGATATTTTTCCAGGGTGCGCGGCGAGATGCCGAGGATGCGCGCCGCCTCATGGGTTCGGACGTAGCGGGTGGCGAGCTGCGCGGACCTGTCGAGCATGGGAAGCCTCCGTCTTGCCTCGAAGCGCCGCGGCCAAGTCGCGGCATGTCGGGGTCACGGTGGCGGAGAGCTCAGGCGTTGGGGGTGGACGAAGATTTTCGGAAGGGGGTGTCCCCCTTCGCGCGATAATGAGCGGACGATGGTCCAATCGGTGCAGGGATGAATGGAGGAACGGTGCGCGCTGAAAGCCGACTACGGGACTGATCAGCCGCCGCGCAGAAATTTGAGATAGCCGCGTTCGACGAGCGCGATCGAGTCATGGATCAGGCGGTTGGCCGCGCGTCGCGCGTGGGAGTCTTTCCACTCGACAGATGGAAGTCGGGCCTGTTCCGAACGCAGGACGATTTCCGCGACGTCGCGAGGGCCGCCGCCGATGTCGTGAATGTCGAAGGCATGAAGAAGCTGAACGAGACGGCGCTTGCGCTGCGTGGTCAGTCGCAACGCCCGTGGGAGAAGGCCGATGGTTTGGCCGCCCACCTTGCGGATGAAGCGCGACGCGACATCGAGTCTGAGATCGACCGATGCAGCGCCGAGCGGCAGGAGAATCATGGGGCGCCGAGCGACCAGGTCGCTGTTGAGCCGGATGTGAAGCTCGCCGGACCCGTCGACGATTACGACCTCACGACCCTCATCATCGGTCCGGTCAGCGACAATCGAGCCGAGTTGGGATGGGTCGAGGACCACAGGCGCGAATCCGCTCGGCGCTGCATCGAGCAGCAGCGTGCCGGGCGACAGTTCCGGCAGCCAGGTAGCGGGTTCGTCGCCGACCGGAATGCTCGGGTCGTGGGCGAAACCGCAACCCCCATCGTCGGGCGAAATCCGCGCGAGCGGACTCCGCATCGACGTGATCGCGCGCGATCTGGCGCTGAATTTGGGCGTATTCACGCCGGTATTCGGCGTTGCGGCGCAGGAATTCGACGGCGAAGCCGGGGCGTTCGAGGCGATTCAAGTGATCGATCGTCTCCGGCGAGCGCCAATACTGTGTGGGCATGGCGTTTCCTCTCGTCTTGATCCCCTATTCGGGGAGCTTCAAACCATCCGGAAACGCAGGCTTTGCGCTAGACCCTATGATTGCATCGCGCGCGACGACAACCCGTACAACGGATCTGCGGCGGCTTACTGCGCTCGTGGCTGAAGCAGGTGCCGATAGCCGGTTTCGGTCATCCAGCGGGCGCGGGCCAGGTGGCTTTCATGGACGATTTTGGCACGGCAGGGCTCTTGCGCCGGATCGAGGCCGAAGAGCACCAGCACGACCTCTCGCCAGTCGGCTCCTTCTTCCTCGGCCATCAGCAGCCGTAGGTATATCGCCAGATGTTGCTCATCATAGGCATTCACGCGGTCGGTAAGCGGCGGCCGGTCACAGAAGGGCGCCTCGGTCATTGCGATCTTTCCCCCGTCGAGATCAAAGCAATGGAGTAGGGATTCATTTACCGCAAATTTTGACAGACTTCGCGCCTGATTGAGCCGGTGTTGTGATGCTTGGGGATGTCCCGGTCATTGTTGAAAAAGGGAGAGCGGCGTTGCTCGCCTTGAGCCGTTAGGCTCGGGGTGTCGAATCCTC
>NZ_BMDZ01000105.1 GCF_014636235.1 Tistrella bauzanensis | reverse complement strand
CAGACGGGGAAAGGGGCCAGATAGATGGATTTTTCCGCAGCCTGCTAAACCAGCCCGCCGCGCTCATTGCGCGACAGCCTCTTGAAACCGTGCTTAAGAAACAGGTGCCGGCTGAGAGTATTGCCCGTGAACTCTTTGCGCTCGCCGCCAACTGGCGGGACGCGCGCGATCAGATCCACGCCCTTGAATTCTCGCGCAACCTGTCTCCAGAACTGGTGGATCTGAAGGAGCAGGCCGAGGCTGCCTTCGCGCGGGCCGAGATCGAGGGCGGTGCCCAGATCGACGAGGCGCTTCGTCTGGTGGCGTTGATCGAGGCGCGCGAGCGCGAGGCGATCGATCGCCTGGACAGCGAACGCGATGACCTGACCCGACGCCTGTCCGACATCGACGACGAGCGCCAGGCCCGCGTCACCGGCCTGATCGCGACATTGCGCACCAAGCTGGCCATTTACAAAACCCGCCTTGACGCAGACCGCGCCGCCGACACGATCCTGCGCATCATCGATCTGGAAACGGGCGATGCGGATGCGCGCTATGCTGCCCTAGTTGTTGAACAGAACGCCCACTACGAGGAAGGTCGGGACCGGGGCACCAGCCTGCCGTTGGAGATTGCCATCCGGCTTGGTCGGATGGGGTTGGAGCGTGCGCGCGATGCTGATGAGCGGGGCGCATTTGCGAACAGCCTCGGCAATGCGCTTTGGGCGCTTGGCGCCNCGATGCTGATGAGCGGGGCGCATTTGCGAACAGCCTCGGCAATGCGCTTTGGGCGCTTGGCGCCCGGGAGAGCCGCGTGGCGCGGCTGGAGGAGGCCGTTGATGCCTATCGTGCCGCCCTTACGGAATGGACCCGCGAGCGCGTGCCCCTGAACTGGGCGGGGACCCAGAACAATCTTGCCAATGCGCTTTGGGCGCTTGGCGCCCGCGCGAGCGGCACGGCGCGTCTGGAGGAGGCCGTTGATGCCTATCGTGCCGCCCTTACGGAATGGACCCGCGAGCGCGTGCCTCTGGACTGGGCGGCGACCCAGAACAATCTTGGCAATGCGCTTTGGGCGCTTGGCGCCCGCGCGAGCGGCACGGCGCGGCTGGAGGAGGCCGTTGATGCCTATCGTGCCGCCCTTTTGGAACGGACCCGCGCGCGCGTGCCTCTGGACTGGGCGGGAACCCAGAACAATCTTGGCAATGCGCTTCAGACGCTTGGTGCCCGCGCGAGCGGCACGGCGCGGCTGGAGGAGGCCGTCGATGCCCATCGTGCCGCCCTTTCGGAATTGACCCGCGAGCGTGTGCCCCTCGACTGGGCGGCGACCCAGAACAATCTTGGCGCTGCGCTTTGGGCGCTTGGCGAGCGCGCGAGCGGCACGGCGTGGCTGGAGGAGGCCGTTGATGCCTATCGTGCCGCCCTTTTGGAATTAACCCGCGAGCGCGTGCCTCTGGACTGGGCGACGACTCAGAACAATCTTGGCGCTGCGCTTCGGACGCTTGGCGCCCGCGAGAGCGGCACGACGCGGCTGGAGGAGGCCGTTGATGCCTATCGTGCCGCTCTTACGGAATGGACCCGCGAGTGTGTGCCCCTGAACTGGGCGCTGACCCAGAACAATTTCGGCGCTGCGCTTCAGGCGCTTGGCGAGCGCGCGAGCGGCACGGCGCGGCTGGAGGAGGCCGTTGATGCCTATCGTGCCTCCCTTACGGAATGGACCCGCGAGCGTGTGCCCCTGGACTGGGCGATGTCCCAGAACAATCTCGCAATCGCGCTTCTCACGTTGGCCGAACGCATGAGCGATCGTGGCCTTCTTTCGGAGGCTCTGGCAGCCGTCGATGGCGCCCTGGAGGTCTATACCGAAGCTGGCGCCGAGTTCTACATCGAGAAAGTCACCTCGCTCCGCGAGCGTATCCTCACCGCCCTTTCCCGCTGACGACCCACCCCGCCCCTTGGCCGCCCCCCTGAATATGTCTATGCTTATTCGTGTGGCCGACGGGGTGCGGCCGGGGGAATGGCGAGGGCAGGGTGACTGGGCAGGCGGCGGTGTCGTTCCATCAGCGGATCTATGGGGATATCGAGCGCCGGGTTCTGAACGGGGAGTTGCGGCCGGGCGACCGGATTCCGTCGGAACATGAACTGATGGCGGTGTATGGCTGTTCGCGGATGACGGTGAGCAAGGCGCTGACCGCGCTGGCGGCGGCGGGGATGATCGAGCGGCGGCGGCGGGCGGGGTCGTTTGTGGCGCGGCCGCGGATCGAGCGCACGGTGATGGAGATCCAGGATTTCGCCGTGGAAGCCGCGCGCGCCGGGCAGTCCTATGCCTATCGGCTGCTGGCGCGGCGCATCGAGCGGCTGGCCGAGGCCGAGGGCAGCGCGTTTCCCGTGCCCGCCGGCACCGAGGTGTTGCGGCTGGACGGGCTGCACCAGATCGATGGCGTGGTGATGGCGCTTGAACGGCGCAGCGTGATGCTGGATGCCGTGCCCCATGCCCGCGAGACCGATTTCACCACCACCGCCCCCGGCCGCTGGCTGTTGCAGCAGGTGCCGTGGTCGGATGCCGTGCACGTGATCAGCGCCGATCTCGCCGATGCCGCGACCGCCCGGCTTCTGGGCGTCGACAAGGGGTCGGCGCTGCTGGTTCTGGATCGCGAGACCCGCCAGACCGCGCTGACCATCACCCAGGTCCGGCTGATCCATCCGGCGGCGCTGTATCGGTTCGTGGGCCATTTCAACCCCGGCAATGGCTGACCGCGCGCGACCGCCAATGGCTGCGATATGTATAGGCAATTGACGAGGCTGTGCGGCTGTGCTGCTATGAATTTACGCAGAAAAACCGGCCGGCCCATGACATGGGCGGCACAGGGCGATGGACAGGGATGACATGATTGCGCAGGTGACCGGGCCGTTCTGGCGGTGATCCGGTCGGGGACCGCGCAATGCGAGATCACGGGGGACCAAGTTCATGCAGTTTCGTCGGACATTCGGGCTGGCCATGGCCGCGGGGGCGTTGGCGCTTGCCACGACCCCGGCATCGGCCGAGACCATCAAGGTGACCTTGGGCCTGTCGGGCTGGACCGGCTTCGCGCCGCTGACGCTGGCCAAGGAAGCCGGCATATTCGAGAAGCACGGCCTGGACGTGTCGCTGAAGAAGATTCCGCAGGCCAGCCGGCATCTGGCGCTGGCTTCGGGCGATATCCAATGCGCCGCGACCACGGTTGAAACCTGGATCGTGTGGAACGCCAATGGCGTCGCCGCCAAGCAGATCTTCCAGATGGACAAGTCGTTCGGCGCCGACGGCATCGCGGTGCGCGGCGACGTGAACAGCTTCGCCGACCTGAAGGGCAAGACGGTTGCGGCCTCGGCGCCCGGCACGTCGCCTTATTTTCTGCTCGCCTGGATGCTGCACAAGAACGACATGAAGATGTCGGATGTGCGGGTGGTGAACATGGAGCCGGGGCCGGCGGCGCAGGCTTTCGTCGCCGACCAGAACGACGCCGCCATGACCTATGAGCCCTATCTTTCCACCGTGCGCAACGCCCCCGACAAGGGCAAGATTCTGGCGACGACGCTGGATTACGCGGCGGTGATGGACACGGTGGGCTGCACGCCGGCCTTCCTGTCGGAAAACCCCACAGCCGGCAAGGCGCTCGCCGACAGCTATTTCGAAGCGCTGGAGATGATCGCGGCCGACAAGGACAAGGCCTTTGAGATCATGGGCGCCGATGTGAAGCAGTCGGGCGAGGCCTTCGGCAATTCGGCACAGCATCTGCGCTGGCAGGACAAAGCCGCGAACCAGGCGTTCTTTGAAGGCGAGTTCAAGACCTTCTCGGCGGAAGCCGCCGATCTGCTGCTTGAGATCGGTGTGATCAAGCAGAAGCCTGATCTGGCCGCGATCGTCGACACCAGCTACATCCAGTGACCTGAACCGCTCGATCACGCCCCGCCCGCCGCCAGGATGCGATGGGCGGGGCGTGACATCGCGGCTTCGAACGACAGGCCCTGCCTCATGATCCGACCCTTCGAGCCCGTCAGCCCGCGGACGCGCGTTCTGCTCGGCATCGGCTTTTTCGTGCTGTTCATCGCGTTCTGGTCGGCGGCGACCTTCGGCGGCTTCGTGTCGCGCACCTTTCTGGCCGACCCGCTGACCATGCTGGCCGATGGCTGGGATCTGCTGTTCCGCCAGGGGTTCCTTGGCGATATCGGCATGACCGTGTGGCGGGTGGTCGGCGGCTTCCTGATGGCCACGGTCATCGCCGTGCCGCTGGGCATCGCCATGGGCGCATACAAGCCGGTCGAGGCGCTGCTTGAGCCGTTCGTGTCGTTTGCGCGCTATCTGCCGGCCTCGGCCTTCGTGCCGCTGCTGATCCTGTGGGCCGGCATCGGCGAGATGCAGAAGCTGCTGGTGATCTTCATCGGCTCGGTGTTCCAGATCACCCTGATGGTGGCGGTGCAGGTGGGTGCCACCCGCCGCGATCTGGTCGAGGCGGCCTATACCCTGGGCGCGCGCGACCGGGGCATCGTCAGCCGGGTGCTGCTGCCGGCCAATGCCCCCGACATCGCCGAGACCCTGCGCCTGGTGCTGGGCTGGGCCTGGACCTATGTCATCGTCGCCGAGCTGATCGGCGCCTCATCGGGCATCGGCTATATGATCATCAATTCGCAGGCGCTGATGGCCACCGGCCAGATCATTTTCGGGATCATCGTCATCGGCGTGATCGGCCTGATCTCCGACCTGCTGTTCAAGATGCTGAACCGCCGCCTGTTCGCATGGCGGCTGGCATGAGCGCCCCGGCGATGACGGCCGGCACCGGCGCCCCGGCCACCGCGGATGACGCCGGCGTGCTGATCATCGAGGGCGTCAGCCGCACCTTTCCGGGCGTGCGCGGCGGTGCACCGACGCTGGCCTTGCAGGCGACCGACCTGGTGGTGCCGCGCAATGACTTCGTCTCGATCCTGGGGCCGTCGGGCTGCGGCAAGTCGACCCTGCTCAGGATCGTGGCCGGGCTGGACCGGCCGACCACCGGCCGGGTGACGCTGGACGGCGCGGTGATCACCGGCCCCGGCGCCGATCGCGGCATGGTGTTCCAGTCCTATACCCTGTTCCCCTGGCTGACGGTGGCGCAGAATATCGGCTTCGGCCTGCGCGAAAAGGGGCTGTCGGAGGCGGAGCGCCGCGACATAGTCGCGGCCTTCATCGACGAGGTCGGCCTGCGTGGGTTCGAGAACCACTGGCCCAAGCAGTTGTCGGGCGGCATGCAGCAACGGACCGCCATCGCCCGGGCGCTGGCCAACGACCCGAAGATCCTGCTGCTGGATGAACCCTTCGGCGCGTTGGACAACCAGACCCGGGGCCTGATGCAGGAATTGCTGCTGGGCATTTGGGAGCGCGAGCAGAAGACGGTGATCTTCGTCACCCACGATATCGAGGAGGCGATCTTCGTGGGCGCGCGGGTGATCACCATGTCGGCGCGGCCCGGCCGGATCAAATCGATCACCCCGGTGCCGCTGGGTCATCCGCGCCATTACACGGTGAAATCGAGCCCGGAATTCAGCGCGCTGCGCGCCCGGCTGACCGAGGATATCCGGGCCGAGGCGATCCGCGCCGCCGTCGATCACTGACGCTGGCTGAGGGTGATGACCAGCCGGGCGATCAGGGCGCCGGTGATGGTGAACCGCAGGGTCATGATCAGCGGATCGGGCAGACCGGTGCGGTCGATATCGCCATCGACCAGCATGTCGACGAGCTGGTCGCTGCCGTCGTCATGCTCGCGGCCCATGATCGGGTGCATGCTGAGCCGGGGCGCGAAGATTTCATGCGCGGCCCAGGCGCCGATCGATGGCAGGCCGCGTATCGTGCGGCTGCCATCGGTGACGATGGCATCGGTGGCGAAGCAGGCACGCAGCGCCTCGCTGTTGCCGGTGTTGACGGCGGTGATCCAGTGGCGGATGACGGGTGCAGGCGATATGAGCCTCGGTGGATGTGCCGACATCTGACAGTGCCTCGTGACCTTGTGATGATGACACCGGATCGTATCATCATACTCCTGTCAGCACCTGTCAGGAGTGTTCCGCCGTCACATGACCGGTCAGAGAAACAGCAGGGGCAGCCAGATCGTGGCGATCAGTGCCAGCGTGATGCGCGGCAGCCGGCGGGGGGCATGGCTCAGCGCCAGAACCAGCGCGCCGCCGGCCAGCGACAGCACGCCCCACAGCGCCGCCAGCCCGATCGACCAGCCCCAGCCCAGAACCGCGCCGGCGGCGGCGGCCATGAGCAGGGACCAGCCGGCGAGGGTGAAGACCCGCCGCCGGACAGGGCGCGGACGGCCGCCCAGGATCTGGTCGTGATGCCGATCCATGGCCAGTGCCAGGGCCAGAAACCCGGTCCAGGCGGCAATGCAGGCCGGCCAAGTGAACATGGCCGCGGTCATGGGCGATCTCCCGCAATGGCGGCGGCTGTCCGCCGGCGGGCCGCCGGCTTTGCCACCGGCGCCGGGCGCGCCAGCCTGCGGGCGGCATGGAGCAGGCCCGCAGCCGTGGCGATCGCCACCAGATCGAAACCGATCACCCGGGCATCCCCCGCCAGAATGCCGGTCAGACTGGCCAGCGGCAGCATCACCAGCAAGCCGGCCGTGACGCCCAGTTGCTCGGTCCAGGCGGCACGGACCGGCCGCAGCAGGGCATGCAGGGCCGCAGCCGCCCATAGCGCGAAGAAGGCGCGGATCTCCCAGTCGGCGCGGCCGGCCAGATCGGCCGGTATCAGCCGGTTGGCCCAGAAATAGCCGGCGGTGGCAAGGCACAGCCCGGCAATGCCGGCGACGTTCAGGCGCTCGACGATGCGGAAGCCGATCGAGGGGCCACCATTGCGGGCATGCTGTGCGGCGCGCTTCACCACCCACAGCACCAGCCCGGTCGCCACCATCACCGTGCCGGCGACACCAGAGATGAAGAACAGCCAGCGCAGCGCCGGCTCGGAGAACCGGGCCCGGTGCAGCACGCCGATGACGGTGTTGATCTCGCCGACCGTGCTCAACCCATCGGCGCCGCGCACATCCTCGACCAACCGCCCGGTGGCGGCGTCATAGATCAGCCGGTCGCCGGCGCGGCCGGCACTGGCGAGCGCGGCAGGGTGCAGGGGCCGCAACTCGATCGTCGCGGCCGCGCGGCCGGGCGCGGTGACGGTCACGCTGCCGGCGGGCGCCCCCCAGCGACGCTCGGCATCAGCCAGCAATGGCGCCAGGGCGACCGGCGCCGGTGCCGCCGGGTCGGTTGCGACAACCGCCGGCGGTTCGGTGGAGCGGGGCGCGCCACCACCGCCGCGCTGACCATCGAAGGCGAAGGGCATCAGGGTGCCGGCCAGCAGCACCAGGCCGCTATAGGTGATCATCACATGGAAGGGCAGGGCCAGAACCGCCGTCGCGTTATGGGCATCCAGCCAGGCGCGTTGGCCGGCCTTGTCGGGCCTGAAGGTGAAGATGTCCTTGAAGATCCGGCGATGGGTGATGATGCCGCTGATGATCGCCACAAACATGGCCATGGTGGCGATGCCGACGATCCAGCGCGCGGTGTCGCGCGGCATGCCATACAGCTCGAAATGAAAGCGGTAGAGGAAATCGCCGCCCGCGGTGTCACGCGCCGCCAGCGGTTCGCCCGTGGCGGGGTCGAGCTGAATGCGGCGGATGCCGGCCCGTCCCGCCGGCGCAGCCTCGGGCCGCCATGCAAGGCCAAGCGACGGGTCGCGTTCGCCCGGCAGAGACAGCATCCACACCCCGGCACCGGGGGCGTTGGCCGCCAGCCATGCGACGCCACGATCGGCCGATCCGGCCTCGGCTGCCAGCCCGTGCAGTTCGGGCTGCATCCAGTGGGTGACCTCATCGCGGAAGAAGGCGATGGTGCCGGTCAGGAAAATGGCGAACAGCAGCCAGCCGAGCAGCAGCCCGGCCCATTCGTGCAGCCATGCCATGGATTGTCGCAATCCGGCCCTCATGGCAACCTCCATACCAGGATCAACGGGATGGCCAGCACCGCGAGCCAGCCCCAGGCGCGCAGGGTGGTGCGGGCGGCGAACGCCCAGATGACAACGCCGCCATGGACCAGGAAGCCCGCCATGACCCCGGCCTGCGTGGCGTCACGGGCAGGCATCGGCAGATGGCGGGCCAGAAGGATGGTGACCAGCGCGCCCAGCCCATAGCCCACAGCCACCGCGGCGATGATCCGCAGGATCACCGCCACGGTATGGGGCAGGCGTTCGCCCGCCCCACTGGCCTGCGTTGCCATCAGAAACGCGCCCTGAGGCCGAGCCAGAAGCGGCGGCCATCCTCGACATACCAGTACTTGCCGTCCTCGGGCTCGTTCACGGCATCGGTGACGTTATAGACGGCGGCATTCACCGACAGCGCCGGGTGGATCTTCCAGGCGCCGCCCAGATCGAAGGTGGTGATCGACCCGATGCCGTCGCTGGCGGTGTTGCCCTGACCGAAGCTGATCCGGCTTTCGCGGCTGCGATAGGCGCCGGTGACGAAGGCCGAGACATCATCCGTCACCAGCCAGTCGAGGGTGAGGCTGAGCGTGTGGTCGGGCACGCCGACCAGCTTTTCGCCGTCCAGGCTCTCAAGGCTGTAGCTGTGGAACCGGGCGCCCTTGGTGTTCATCTCCGAGTCGATGAAGGTGTAGTTGCCGCGCAGCGCCAGATCACTGGCGATCTGCCAGCGTCCGGCCAGTTCCAGGCCGCGCATGGTGGCTTCACCGATGTTGAAATAGCCGCTATAGGGCGTGCCGGAACCATCGGGGCTGTAGATGATGTCGCCGCTCTCGTCGCGCAGGATCGCCGAGCCGGTATTGGCGATCTTGTTCTTGTAGTCGGTGTTGAACAGGGTCGCGTTGACCGAGAAGGCCGTGCCTTCGTAATAGAGGCCGATCTCGGTGTTCACGCTCTCTTCAGGTTGCAGATCCGGGTTGCCCCAGGTGACCGCGCCACCGCGCTGCGGGTTACCGATATCGGGGTTGATCTGCACCAGCGTCGGTGATTTGAAACCCTTGGCGATGCCGCCCTTCAGGGTCCAGTCCGGCGCCATCCGCCAGACCGCATAGGCGCGGGGTGTCCAGTGGTCGCCGAAGAACTCGTTGTCGTCGACCCGCAGACCGCCGGTCAGGCTGAAATCATCGGTCACCCGCCACTCGTTCTCGGCAAAGACCGACCGCTCCCAGACCGATGTGGTGGTGCGGTCGCCGTCGGCGCGGCCGCGATAGCCGCCGGAGGCGAGTTCCGCCTCCTTCCATTGCAGGCCGATCGTCGGGATGTGATTGTCGAATTCGGTGATCACCAGCTTGGCATCGGCGACCAGATTGGTGGTCTTGGGCTTCCAGGTCTCAGTCGGGCCGTCGCGGCGCGCCACCTCGCGATAGACCGCGACATCGCTGCGCCCGAACGACCAGTTGCCGCCATGCGACAGAGACATGTGGTCGCGGGTATAGTCGGTTTCGCGCTCCTGGCCGCTGCGTTCCAGCCGGTTGCGGAACTGCTGGGTGGTGCGGCCGGCCTCGATCTGGATCTCGTTGATCTCGTCGGGCGTCAGCGTCAGCCGGGCGGTGCCGTTGCGGCGCAGCGACCGGCCGTGGCCGTTCAGAACCTCGTCCTCCTGGCGGCGCTTCTCATAGCCCCAGACCTGAAGGCCCGCCTTGTCCCGCACCAGCGGCCCCGACAGATAGATGTCGCCCTGCCATTCATCGCCATATCTGCCATGGCCCTGGGCGGTATAATCGGCGCCGACGGCGCCCGACCAGTCCCGACCAACCTTGCGGGTGATGACGTTGATCACGCCGCCCATCGCCTCGGACCCATAGAGGGTCGACATCGGGCCGCGCACGACCTCGATCCGCTCGATCGCCTCCAGCGGCGGAATCCAGTTCTGCGCCAGGCCCTCGGCATTCGCGCCCTTGGGATTGGCGGCGCTGGTCTCCTGACGCTTGCCATCGACCAGGATCAGCACATGGCCGGACTCCATGCCCCGGATCGAGATCGAGCCCTTGTCGCCGCCGACGACATTCACGCCCTCGACATGGCGCCCGGCATCGGCGAGCGAGCGGAAGGGGCGCTTTTCCAGCTCCTCACGCGGGATCACCGTGACGCTCGCCGGCGCGTCGGTCAGCTTCTGCGCATAGCCGGCGGCGGTGGTGGTCACCACCATGTCGGGCAGCGCCACCGCGCTGCCTGCCGGCATGATCCGATCGATGGTGACGGTTCGCGCATCGACGAAGCGATAGGCATAGCCGGTGTCGGTCAGCAGCCGGCGCAGCGCCTCGTGAACGCCAAGGGTACCGGTGAGACCGTCGGAGGGGATGGTCGCCGCCTCGGGCGCTGAGAACAGCAGCACCAGCCCGGCCTGATCGGCGAAACTGGTCAGGGCCTGGTCGAGCATCTGCGGCGGGATCGAGAACGTCACCGGCCCGGCCGCGTCTCCGGCTGCCGGTGCCTGCGCCGAGGCCGGCGCCGGCATCGTCACCGCCATCATCGCGCCGATGAGCGCCGCGCAGATCATGGGCACGCGCCCGCTGTCGAGGCAGGGGCGCCCCATCTTCCGATCCGTCATGGTGTTCTCCGTCCAGGTCTGCCGATGCGTCGTCGCTGTAGATCATCCCAGCCGCTTCACGCAACTGCGGATCATTCGCAACGTTGATATGATCAGGACGACCCGACGCACCGAAACCGACAGTGCGGTGACGGATTTTTTTCACGGACAGGCGGATTAAGGCCGAAACGTTCCGGCATTCAGGCCATGCACCGGCTGACGGCAGGCCCGGGTCGCGTGGCCCAGGGTCGGGTCAGGCCCGGATCGCGTCAGGCCCGGATCGCGTCAGGCGTCGAGGATGACCAGCGGGCCGATCCGCCGGGCGCGCACCGGCAGGATGCGGGTGATGGCGGCAAGTGTTCCTGCCGGATCATCGAGATTGAAGACCCCGGTCACCGGCAGGTTGCGGGCCGTATTGCCGCGAACGATCAGGCGCAGCCGGCTGTCGCGTTCCAGCCGCGCCGCAACCTGGGCCAGCGGCTGGCCGGCGACGATCAGCCGGCCCCGATGCCATGCGGTGAGGGCGGCGGCATCGACCCGCTCCACGATCATCGGCGCGCCCGCCACCGATCGGCCCATGGTCACGGCCTGCCCGGCCTCCAGTGCCACGACCGCCCCGTCGGCTGCGCGCGCCTCCACCTGCCCCGCGACCACCACCACCCGCGCGGTCTGGTCGTCGCGGGTGATCGAGAAGGTCGTGCCCAGGGCACGGGCCTGGCCGGCGCCGGCCGAGACCACGAAGGGGCGTGCGGCATCATCGGCAACCGTGAACAGCGCCTCGCCGGCCAGCAGGTCGACATGGCGGGTGGTGCCCCAGGGCAACGAGTTCAGGTTAACGCGGTGATCGGAATCTCTGGCGCACGATAGTTTGGCGTGATTCAACAGGCTTCCACA
>NZ_BMDZ01000104.1 GCF_014636235.1 Tistrella bauzanensis | reverse complement strand
TCCGACGCAAGGTCGCCGCTTGGGACGACGACTTCCTCGCAAGCATCATCGCAGCTTAAAATTTTCACCCGATTCCCCTGGCATTCTCCCAGGTGTTGACGATGCGGGTCATGCTGCGCAACACCGGCTTTTCGATCAGCTTGCCATCCACCACCAGCAGGCCGCCATCGGCGGTGGCGAAGGCATCCAGCACCTTGCGGGCATAGGCAACGGTGGCGTCATCGGGCATGAAGACGGCATTGATCGCCGGGATCTGCTTGGGATGGATGGTGCCCTTGCCGGTGAAGCCCAGCTCGGCCGCCGCCTCGGCCTCGCGGATCATGCCGGCCTCGTCCTCCAGGTCGAGCCAGGGCACGTCGATGACATCGACGCCGGCGGTGGCGGCCGCGTGCACGACCCGTGAGCGGGCATAGAGCAGCGCATTCCAACTGGTGCGGCAACGCAGATCGGCGGCCATGTCGACACCGCCGAAGAACAGCCCGTCGATGCGGTCGGAACACCGGCCGATCTCGACGGCGGCCTCCAATGCCTCATTGGTCTCGATGATCACATGCAGCCGGGTCGGGCGCTGATATTCGGACAGAAGGTCGGCGAGATTGCGCACCTCCTCCGGCCCTTTCACCTTGGGCAGCATCACCGCCGGCGCCGGCACGGGCGCCTCGATCAACGCCTTCACATCGGCCATGCCTTCGGGCGTGCGCAGGCAGTTGACGCGGATGATCCGCTCCACCCCCGCGCCGCCTTGGGTGACCGGCACATAGGCGAAGGCCTTGTCGCGTGCCTCGGGCTTGTCGCGCGGGGCGACCGCGTCTTCCAGATCGACACAGACCATGTCGGTGCCCGATGCCAGCGCCTTCGGGAACATATCGGGGCGGGTGCCCGGTGTGAAGATGAAGCTGCGTCGCGACTGGATGCGGGGTGCGGCGGACATGGGGACTCCTGGTCTGGCGGGGTGGGGGTGCCGCCTGCCATGATATGGGTTGGGCGGGCAGGGGCCAAGGCACAGGGTCAGAAGGTGGTCCATGGTCGCAGGCGTCCCTGGCGCCGCCGTCGTCACCACACCGGTGGGGTGGTGATCCACAAGATGCGGGTGCGACCGGTTGCCAGATTGCGGAACTTGTGCGGCGAGGCGCTTTCGAAATGGAAGGCGTCACCTTCGCCCAGGCGATAGACCTGACCGTCGATATAGAGCTCCAGCCGCCCCTCAAGCACCACGCCGCATTCCTCGCCCTCGTGATTGTACGGGTCGTCGCCGGAGCCGCCATTCACATCCAGGGTGAGTTCCATCACCTGCAACATGCCCTGGTCGTGGACGGTGAGGAATTCCTTGACCATGCCCTTGTCGCCGAAATCCACCCGCCGGCGCTGGCCGGACCGGACGATGCGCCGCGCCTCAAGCCCGGTATCGGTGTCGTTGCCGCCCAGCAGCGTCAGAACCGGCACGTCGAGAATGGCGCAGATCGCGCGCAGCGCCCGCACCGAGGGCGACGAGATGCCCCGCTCGATCTGGCTGAGAAAGCCGACCGAGACATTGGCCGCGTCGGCCACCTGCTTCAGCGACAGGCCACGCGCCTGACGGGCTTTGCGCACCGCAAGCCCCAGGCTCAGATCGTTCTCTTCATTCTGCGGCGCATCGGCGGCCGGCGTCGGGGCTGCATCGGGGGCTGTCATCGCGGGCGGATACCTCAACGTTCATTGCGTTGAAAGGAGGGCCATATTTTTTCACCAATTGCCAGCGCCATGCGCGTGCCGGCCGCTGTGATCTCGTCGACGACCTCGTCGGCGGGGCACGATGCTTCGTCAGCACGGTCTGGCAATCTTGTTCATGAAAATGAAATCGCCCGCCCAATTTCATTGCATGGCATGATAATTTCATTACCATGAAAATAGATCAACGACAAAAGCCGGCTGACGGGGATGCGGAGGGAGCCGCGTGGCCCGGGGAGCGGATATCCTTCGCCGCGGCCGGCAAAGCCAGACAGGGGATGTTTCATGAAGCTGAAGACGATTGCGGCCGTCATCACGACACTGGCCATCGGCTTCACCGCGCCGGCGATCGCCGCCGATGCGGTGACGGTGGGGGTTACCACCACCGGCGTACCGTTCACCTTCATCGACACCGCGACCAGCAAGCCGACCGGTGCCATGGTCGAACTGGCCGAGGCGATCGCGGCCGAGACCGGCATGACCGCCGAATTCGAGGTGGTGGCGTTCTCGGCGCTGATCCCGTCGCTGACCACGGGCAAGATCGACATGATCTCGGCCGGCATGTTCGCGACCGACAAGCGGCGCGAGGTGGTCGATTTCTCAACGCCGGTCTACAGCTATGGTGAGGGCATGTTCGTCGCGGCGGATGATGCCACCGACTACACGCTCGACGACCTGAACGGCGCCACGGTCGGCGCCCAGGTCGGCACCACCTTCGCCGACACGCTGAAGGCGCGCGGCACGTTTGGCGAGATCAAGCTGTATGACAGCATCGCCGACATCATGCGCGACGTGAAGCTGGGCCGGATCAAGGCCGGCTTCGGCGACAAGCCGATCATCGCCTATCAGATCAGCCAGAACCCGAAGATGGGCGTGCGGCTGGTCGAGGGGTATCAGCCGATGAAGCCGGGCGATGTGGCGCTGGCGGTCTCCAAGGAGAACACCGCCCTGCTCGATGCCGTGAACGCGGCGATCGCCAAACTGAAGGACAGCGGCGCGCTGGCGAAGATCTTCGCCAAATACGGCCTCTGACCGGTTTCGGCTTCTGACCGGTTCTGGCCTTTGACCGGTTCTGGCCTCTGACCGGTTCTGGCCTCTGACCGGTTTCGGGGCCGGCGCTCCGGCAGGACGCCGGCCCTGTCATCACGGCGCATTGCCATGAAAGGCGATCGATGAGCGACTTCCTCAGCCAGTCCGCCGAATATCTGCCGGTTCTTCTTCAGGGGGCGTGGCTGACGGTGGCGGTGACCGTGCTCTCGCTGGCGCTCGCGACCCTGCTTGGCCTGCTCTGGGCGCTGCTGCGCACATCAGGCGTGGCGGCACTGGCGGTGCCCACCCGCATTCTGGTCGAATTCGTGCGCGGCATCCCGATCCTGGTGATCCTGTTCTATCTCTATTTCGTGATGCCGGAAATCGGGCTGGACCTGACCGCCTTTCAGGCCGGGGTGATCGGGCTGGCGCTGACCTATTCCTGCTATATCGGCGAGACCTTCCGCGCCGGGATCGAGGCCGTGGACAAGGGCCAGATCGAGGCGGCGAAGTCGATCGGCATGAAGCGGCCGCTGATGATGCGCCGGGTGGTGCTGCCGCAGGCCTTCCGGATCGTGGTGCCGCCCTATGCCAACAATCTGGTGATGCTGTTGAAGGACAGCTCGCAGGTTTCGGTCATCTCGGTGGCGGAACTCACCATGCAGGGCAAGATGCTGGCCTCGTCGACCTTCGACAACATGACGGTCTTCACCCTGGTGGCGCTGCTCTATCTGTGCCTGACCATTCCGCTCAACATGGTGATGCGCCGGGTCGAACTCCGGATGGGGGGCGCGCGATGATCCGCTTCGAGGCTGTGCATAAATCCTATGGCCGCCACGAGGTGCTGAAGGGCATCGACGCCGAGGTCGGCCGCGGTCAGGTGGTGTGCCTGATCGGCCCGTCGGGTTCGGGTAAATCGACCCTGCTGCGCTGTGTCAACGGGCTTGAGACCTATCAGGCCGGCCGGATCACGGTGGACGGCGTGCCGGTCGATGCGGCCGCCCCGACCATTCATGGTCTGCGCACCCGGGTCTCGATGGTGTTCCAGCGCTTCAACCTGTTTCCGCACCGCTCGGCGATCGAGAACGTCATGGAAGGCCCGATCCATGTGCTGAGGGAAAAGCCGGCCGAGGTGCGTGCCCGCGCCGAGGCGCTGCTGGCGCAGGTGGGGCTTGCCGACAAGATCGATGCCGCGCCGGCCGCACTCTCGGGCGGCCAGCAGCAGCGCGTCGCCATCGCCCGCGCCCTGGCCATGCGCCCCGATGCGATCCTGTTCGACGAGCCGACATCGGCGCTGGACCCGGAAATGGTCGGTGAGGTGTTGCAGGTGATGCGGACGCTGGCCGATCAGCACATGACCATGCTGGTCGTGACCCACGAGATCCAGTTCGCGCGTGAGGTCGCCGACGCGGTGCTGTTTCTCGATGGCGGGCGGATCGTCGAACAGGGGCCGGCCGATGCGGTGCTGCGCAACCCCACCCATGAACGCACGCAGGATTTCCTGCGCCGCGTCACCCATCCCGTCTGAACATCTGGTCCGGGGGCCGTCATGCCATCATCCGCCATCATCCGCCCCGTGCCGTCGGTGTGGGCCGCGACCGCAGCGCCCGGTCCAGACCTGCCTGCCATCGCGGGCGCGCAGCAGGCCGACGTCGCGATCATCGGCGCCGGCTTCACCGGCCTCACCGCGGCCCTGGCGCTGGCCGGAGGCGGCGCATCGGTGATCGTCGCCGACACCGTCGAGCCGGGATACGGTGCCAGCGGCCGCAATGGCGGGCAGGTGATCCCCGGCCTGAAATACGATCCCGATACCCTGGATGCGATGTTCGGCCCCGAGACCACGGCCTTTGTCGGCGGCACCGCCGATGTGGTGTTCAGGCTGGTGCAGACCTATGGCATCGATTGCGATCCGATCCGTGGCGGCTGGATTCAGGCCTCGGTGAAACACGCCCATCTGCCGGCGCTGGAACGGCGGATGGCGCAGTGGCGGGCGCGCGGCGCCGATGTCGCGATGCTGGATGCCGGCGCCATGGCCGCCCGCACCGGTGGCACCGGCTTCGTCGGCGGCTGGATCGACCATCGCGGCGGCAGCGTTCATCCCTTGAATTATGCGCGTGGACTGGCGCGCGCGGCGCTGGCGGCCGGGGTGCGGATGTTTCGCGAAGCGGAGGCCGTGTCGCTTGTTCGTGCCGATGACGGCTGGACCATCGGCTTCGATAATGGTGCGAGCGTGCGGGCCGGTCAGGTGGTGGTGGCAACCAACGGCTATACCGGCCGGCTGTGGCCGGGGTTGAAGGCGACGGTGATCCCGGCCAACAGCATTCAGGTGGCGACGGCGCCGCTCGATGCCGACCAGCTTGCCCGCATCCTGCCCGCGCGCAGCGTGGTCTCCGACAGCCGGCGGATCGCCAATTATTTCCGGATCGGGCCGGAGGGACGGCTGATGATGGGCGGGCGCGGCGCCTTCACCGATCCGCGCGGTGCCACCGACTATCACCGGATCGACGCCGCCCTGCATGGCTTCTTCCCTGAGACCCGCTCGCTGCCGATCGATTTCCGCTGGGCGGGGCGGGTGGCGATGACCCGCGATCACCTGCCGCATATCCATCAGCCGGCGCCGGGTGTCACCATGGCGCTGGGCTATAATGGCCGGGGTGTCGCCATGGCCAGCGCGCTCGGCGGGGCGATCGGCGCCCATCTGCTCGACAGCGCAAAGCCGCTGCCGCTGAGCCTCAGCACGATCCGGCCGATGCCGGTGCACGACCTGCACCCGCTTTATGCCTCGGCGATGATCGCGGCCTATCGGGTGCGGGACATGCTGGAGCGCTGAAGCCCGGGTTGGACCGCTGATGCTCAGGCTGGATCGTTGAGATCAGGCGTGCAATTCGCGGGTCGAGCCGCCGAAGCGCAGCAGGTTGCCATGGGGGTCGATGATGTGAAACTCGGTCATCCCCCAGGGCTTGTCCTCGATCGGCGACAGGCCGGGCACGCCATGGGCGGCGAATTCCGTATACAGATCCAGGATTTCGCCGCCGCGTATATAGCACGAGGTGTGTTCCGGATAGCGCCGGTCATCGGCCAGCCAGAAATGGATCTCCATCCGGTTGCGCCGGACGATCAGATAATTCCCATAGGCCTCGCCGGCGAAGCCAAGCCGGCTTTCATAGAAGCGCTGGCTTTCCGCCAGATCGAGAGAGGCGAGCACGGGGATGCAGAGGGCGGGATCGGTCATGGGTCTGGGTCCATCGTCTGGGAGCGGCTCGCGCTCAACCGGCCACACCCGCGGCTTTCAGGCCGGAACGCCCGCGGCTTTCAGCCGTGGGGCCAGCCGGCCGGTCAGCCACAGCCCGTACATCCGCCAATCGCTGACCAGCGACCAGACGGGATAGGTGAAGGTGGCGGGGCGGTTCTTTTCGATGAAGAAATGGCCGACCCAGGCGAAACCATAGCCGGAGATCAGGGCGCCGGCCAGATACCACCACGAGCCGGTGACGATCAGCGCCGCCAGGCACAGCAAGGCGAGCGTGCTGCCGATGTAATGCAGGCGCCGACAGCGCGGGTCGGCATGCTCTCGCAGGTAATGGGGCCAGAAGTCGGCATAGCGCCGATAGATGGTCGGTTCGGCTGTTGAAGACATGGGTGGAGACCTCCCTCCGCCTGGGCGCCGTTATCGCGGCTGGCGCCTGTCATTGAAACCGATAGTCTAGCATAGAGTGCCCGTGGCTGCCGACCGGGACGGAAACCGCAGGGTCGATGTCACATATCATGCCGTGGGGCTGGAACCGGCCTGCCGCCGCGTGCGATCCTGTGCCGCCCGCAGCCGGCGGCCGGATGACAGCCGGTCCGGGATCGGGTTGTGGTGCGGGTCGATATATCCAGGTTCATAATATGCACCCGCTGTGGTCCGCCCCCGACGGATCCGGCCTTGCGGGATGCATGACGGGAGGACGTTCAGGCATGCAGACGGGCAACCAGGCCGATGAGGACGAGATGATGGCCGAGGATGCGGGCTTCGAGGATATCGAGGCCGGGCGCGGCGTCGTGGTCGCGGGCGAGACCGATGCGCGCGGCCGGATGAGCGCCGCCACGATCACCGACCGGATCACCGATGGCGCGGTGTTCGTGTTGTCGGCGGCGGGCCTTGGCCGCCATGCGCTGTCGGAACAGGGTCTGCGCCTGAAGGTGCTGGCCAGCGCCGTCGAGATCGACGAGGCGCCGGCCGTGGGCGAGGCCTGGCGGCTGGGCCTGCAACCGGTGCCGGCCGAAGAGGGGGCCATCGGCTTTGCCGCCGAACTGGTCGACCCGCTATTCGGCGACCTGATGGCGCGCGGGCTGGTGGAGGTGATCCTGGAAGACGCCGAGGGTGAGCCGGTGTCGTTTCCCGACGACATCGCCGATCGTCTGGCCGATGCCGCCACCGAGGCCGCGGCCCCGGATGACAGCCTGCCCGCCGGATGCGGCGTGGTCGCGACCCGTCATTGCGACATCATGGGCCATATGAACGTGCAGTTCTATGGCGTCGCCTTCGAACAGGCGACCCGGCTGCTGACCGTGGGCCTGGGGCTGCCTGAGGGGGTGGTGCTGAAGCCGACGCGATCGGTGATCCGCTTCAAGGCGGAACAACGGCTGGGCGATGCCTTTCAGGTGACCACCCGCCCGACCATGGTGGCGCCGGATGCTCTGGCCGTGACCCACGAGCTGCACAATATCGAGACCGGCGCGCTTGCGGCTTCGGTGGAATATGTGCTGATCCCGATCACCGCCGCCACCGGCGCCACGCATCCCTTCGACGACGAGACGGTGGAAACCGCGGCGATGCTGGGGGCCGAGGTGCTGGCCGGCATCGATATCGGCCCCGGCCCCACCCCCACCGAGGGTGTGCGGGTCGAGACCTATCGCGGCTCGATCGATCCCTGGCATTGCGACGAGAACGGGTTGCTGAG
This sequence comes from Tistrella bauzanensis, assembly GCF_014636235.1. Lineage (NCBI taxonomy): Bacteria > Pseudomonadati > Pseudomonadota > Alphaproteobacteria > Geminicoccales > Geminicoccaceae > Tistrella > Tistrella bauzanensis. Next base: position 3,836 of record NZ_BMDZ01000104.1, on the reverse strand, counting down.
CCAACAGGCGCTGATCGACCGGTTCTCGTCGGGCGCCGGCCAGTTGCTGGGCGCCATCGGCCTGAGCGGCGCGCGCATCCAGACCGACCGTATCGGCACGGCCGCCGTCGAATACCGGGTGCGCTATGAAGGCCCGGCCCGCAATGGCGATGCGCTGGTTCTGGAAAGCCAGATCGCCGGCGTGCGCGACAAGGTGCTGATCCTGCGCCATCGCCTGGTCCGTCCCGGCGAGGAAGCGACGCCGCTGCTGGAGATCGATGTCGTGGCGGTGATGCTCGACCTGGAGCAGCGCCGCGCCACCCGTGTGCCGGCCGATGTGACCGAACGTGCCCGCGGCCTGCTGGTCGAGACCGAAGCCTCGGCGGGCTGACGCCGGCCTCATGGCCAGATCCGCGGCCCCATGCACAAGGCCAAGTATGGGGCCGCCGGCATCAGCACGGGGGGCAGGGCATCGGGCCGACCGGCACGGCCAGATCCACCTTCACCCGCTCCATGGCAACGAAGGTCCGGAAGCGGCGGATATTGGGGTTGTCGAGGAACAGCCGGCGGGTGAGGGCCTGATAGGCGGCCATGTCGGGAACCGTCAGGATCAGGATGAAATCGGCCTCGCCGGTCACGTAATAGCATTGCTGCACCTCGGGTGCGGCGGCGAAGGCCAGGCGTGTCGCATCCAGTGGCGCGCTCTGCTCGCTCTCCACCTCGACCGCCACCAGGATCGTGATCGGCCGGCCGACCCGGGCCGGATCGAGCACGGCCGCGTTGCGCAGGATGACGCCGGTGTCTTCCAGGCGCCGGATGCGCCGCTGCACCGCCGGCGTCGACAGGTTCACCGCCTGGGCGATCAGGCGCTGCGGTGTGCGGGCATCGCCTTGCAGAATGGCCAGGATATCGAGGTCGAACCGGTCGAGTTCGCCGCGATCGGGAAGAATGCTCATCCAGAGGCCCTTTGACGCGATAAACTTGCGTATCCGATATCGGATCAGAGCCCATTTCCCGCAAGGAACGCAATATTCTTCCGGTCCTGGCCTGATGATGCCTGAAGAGGATGGATGATGCTGATCCCGAACACGCTGCCTGATGCCGGTCTGCCGCTCGATACCGGCGACGTCACGGCCTTCGGCGCCGATGCGGCGCAGGCCGCGGCGGCCCTGTTCGCCCTGACCCATGCCCATGGTGATGCCGCGACCCCCCTCACCACCCTGCCGGCGCTTGCCGCCGGGCTGGGGCTCCACAGCCTGCATGTGAAGGATGAAGGCGGCCGCCACGGGCTTGGCAGCTTCAAGGCGCTGGGCGGCGCCCATGCGGTGATCCGGCTGGTGCTGGCCGAAGCGGCGCGCCGCCTGGGGCGCCCGGTCGCCGCCGCTGATCTCGGCTCGGTCGCGGTGCGGGCGATTGCCGGCACCATGACCGTCAGTTGCGCCACCGACGGCAATCATGGCCGGTCGGTGGCGGCGGGGGCCCGGCTGGTCGGCGCGCGGTCGGTGGTGTTCCTGCATCGGGGCGTCAGCGATGTCCGTGCGGCCGCCATTCGCGAGCAGGGCGCGCGGATCGTGGTGGTCGACGGCGATTATGACGACAGCCTTGCCGAAGCCGGCCGTGTGGCTGCCGCCGAAGGTTGGATCAATGTGTCCGACATGGCGCTGCCGGGAGATGAACGGATCCCGATGCTGGTCATGCAGGGCTATACCGTGATGGCCGCCGAAATCCTGCGCCAGATGCCGCAGCCGCCCAGCCATCTGTTCATCCAGGCCGGGGTCGGTGGCGTTGCCGGCGCGCTGGCCGCTCATATGGCGGCGGTGCTGGGCGACAGCCGGCCACAGGTGGTGGTGGTCGAGCCCGACCGCGCGCCCTGCCTGTTCGACAGCGCCCGGGCCGGTGATCGGCTGCGGCTGGACCGGCACCGGTCGACGGTGATGGCGATGCTGGAGTGCCGCGAGCCCTCGGTGGTGGCGTGGCGCATCCTCGCCCGTCTGGCGGCCGGTTTCATGACCGTGACCGATGACGAGGCCATGGCAGCGGTGGACCGGCTGGCGCGGCCTCTGGGCCGCGATCCGGCGATGCTTGCGGGCGAGAGTGGTGCGGCGGGGCTGGCCGGTCTGCTTCAGGCCGTGTCAGATCCGGCGGGGCGCGCGGCTCTGGCGTTGGACGACCGGGCGCGGGTGCTGGTCATTGCGACCGAAGGTGCCAATGATCCGCAGAACCGGCACCGGCTCTCCATCACCGCAGCACCCCGATGACATCAGAGGATACCAGATGAACCAGATGGACCATGAGACAACCAAGGTCGCGATCCGCCGTGCGACGGTGGCGGACGTGCCTGAGCTGTGGGCGCTGTTGCGCGACCTTGCGGTCGAAGAGGGTCTGGGCGCGCGGTTCACCGCCACCATCGACGACATGCGGCGCGACGGTTTCGGGCCGCGGCCCCGTTTCACCGCGGCTCTGGCGGAGGCGCCGGCGGGGGATGTGCTGGGCTTCGCCAGTTGGTTTCCGCTCTATTCCAGCATCCGGGCGCGGGATTATCTGTTCCTCGACAATCTCTATGTCCGGCCCCAGGCGCGTGGCGGTGGTGGCCGGGTGGCCCGCTTGCTGATCGCACATGTGGCGGCGGATGCGGTGGTCTGGCAGGCGGATCGCCTGGAACTGCATGTGCGGCAGCCGAATGATCGCGCCCGCCGCTTCTATACCCGGACCGGTATCGATGCGACGGGCGTGATCGTGCATGGGGCCGGCAGCGACGGACTGGCCCGGCTTGCCGCAGACGGGGAGGCGGGCTGAGCGCGGGCCGGTCAGGGCGCGTTACTGCACGCCGGCAACGTAATCCCGCAGGGCCTGGGCCTCGGTCTCCAACTCATCGAGCCGCGACTTCACCGCATCGCCGATGCTGACCATGCCGGCCAGACTGCCGTCGTCGTCCAGCACCGGGACGTGGCGGATCCGGCGCTCGGTCATCATGGTCATCAGGTCGTCGATGTTGGTGTCGGGCCGGCAGGTGGTGATGCGGGTGCTCATGACGCCGGAGACCGGCGTATCGAGCAGGCTGGCGCCACGATCGACCAGCCCGCGTGCGACATCGCGTTCCGAGATCATGCCGATGATGGTATCGCCCTCGACCACCGGCAGGGCGCCGATATTGTCATGCGCCAGAATCTCAAGCGCGCGGGCAATGGTGGCTTGCGGGTCGACGGTCGCGAGGCGCCGTCCCTTCCGTCTCAGGATGTGCTCGACGAGCATGCGCCCGGTCCTCCTCTGTACCAGCCGTCCCCGGGAGCGGGGCGGGCCGCGTTGGCAGGCCATGGCGCAACCCGCGCCATCGGCCGCAGTCAACTGACCGGCCGGTGATGACGTTATCCTCCGGCGATGCCCGACCTGGCAGGGCCAGGCACCGGTGTCCCGCATGGGGCCTGTCGCGCAGGCATCGGCTGCATTTTCGGGTGGCTGCCGCGTCGTATCGTTGACGACCCCTTAAGAAAGGAGGGTGGGGACGCGCTGTCACGGAAACAAGGGGCGGTGTGACAGAGGATGCGGGGGCATGATGCATGGGGCGGGTGATCGGCCCGCAGAATAATTCAGGCGGGTTCCACCAGCCTTTTCAATGGCCTGTCAGGGAGTGCCGCCGTCCTGTCGAAAAACCGTCAAAAAAGGTGTTGCCAGTGTGTGCGGGGACCCTTATAAACCGCCCCACACCAGACGGCAGCGCGGTTGACGCGGCGCCGGACGGGGCCGAAAGGCCAGAAAATACAGGCTCTTAAATGGGCTGACAGCGCCTGAGGGCGCGGCGGATCTTCGGGTTCGCTGGGGTTTGTAGCCCCGGATCTTTGACATTGTGAAACGGATCG
>NZ_BMDZ01000103.1 GCF_014636235.1 Tistrella bauzanensis | reverse complement strand
CGATCAGCCGCAAGCGAAAACGGGCCGGATGGTCCGATGAATTCGCAAGGTCGATCATTGGGCAAATGCGATAGCCCTGGGCCCCACCGCCAGCCCGGTTGCCAGATAGCCCAGAACCGGCGAGGCTCCGATCCGGATCGACAGCGGCACGATCACCACGGCGGCGGCAAGGGCGGTGACGATATCGACCAGCGGTGAGAGTTCGGTCATGGGCTGAAGGCTCTCAAGGCAAGGTGTGGCGGGATCAGATGATCAGGAACCGGTTGGGCACCGCCGCGTCAACCGCAAAATGCCGTCAGCACCCTGTGGGCCACGCCTCGGCGGCGGTGTGACACCTGCGTCATCACCCTCTCGTCGTCCGCTGTGACACCTGCGTCATCACCCTGTCGTGGTGCTGTGCCATCATGCCCCGGCACCCGTCACCCCGCACCCCATGGTGTGTCATGACCTGCCGTTCCCCGCGCCCCGCCGACCTGCGCGCACCGATCCTCCCCACCCGCCCCGACACGACCCCTGCTCTGTTCACCACGGCGCGGCCAGCCGCATCCCCCGTCATTCCCCGGCGCGGCATCCTGAAGGCCGGCGTCGCCGGGCTGATGCTGGCGGGGCTGCCGGCACCGGCAGAGGCGCGGACGCCGCAGCCGGCCGGGCCGGCGACACGGGTGGCGCTGATGTCGTGCATCCATCAGGCCCGGCCGGCACCGGCACTGGATCTGGTGGTGGGATACGACCCCGATATCGCGATCTTCGCCGGCGACAACGTCTATGGCGATGTCAGCGGCCCCGAGATGACCGAGCTTGCCGCCGCCTATGCCCTGGCCGCCACCCGGCCGGCCTTCACGACGCTACGCCGCGACCGGCTGGTGATGCCGATCTGGGATGATCATGATCGCGGCATCGATGACGGCGGCGGCGATTTTCCCCACAGCACCGCCGCCAAGGCGCTGTTCCAGGCGTTCTGGGCACTGCCCGCCGACGATCCGCGCCGGGGCCGCGCCGGCCTGTACCACGCGGTGATCACCGGCCCCGTAGGCCGGCGGGTGCAGGTGATCCTGCTGGACTGCCGCAGCTTCCGCAGCCCCTTGGCGCTGGCAGCCGGGGGGCTGGCGCCCGGTGGCGGCCGCTATGTGCCATCGGGGCCGGAACAGGCGATGCTGGGCGCCGACCAATGGGCGTGGCTGGCCGATCAGTTTCGCCAGCCCGCCGAGCTGCGGCTGGTGGTCAGTTCCATTCAGGTGATCGCCGACGGCCATGGCTGGGAAAGCTGGCGGCTGATGGCTGATGAGCGCGCCCGGCTGTGGCGGCTGATCCGCGACACCGGCGCGCGCGGCGTGGTGCTGCTGTCGGGCGACCGGCATCTGGGCGCGCTGTATCGCACAGAGCCCGGGAGCGACAACAGCGACGCCAGCCGTATCGACACCGGCAGCCTGCCGCCCTATCCGGTGACCGAGCTGACCGCCAGCAGCGTCAACCTGCCCAATCTGGCGATCACCGACGAGCCCGGCCCCAACCGGCTGGGGCGGGTCTGGCCGATGGAGAACTGGGGCCGGATCGATATCGACTGGTGGCAGGGCACGGTGACGCTGGCGGTGGTGGATGACGGCGGCATCACCCGACGGCAGGCAGTGCTGCGGATCGCGGAGCTGGCCTGACCGCCGGCGGCCCGTCAGGCGCCAGATCCGGCACCGACAGGGTGTCGAGCAGGTGGCGGAGCAGCACCCGCACCGGCTCCGATGGTTGACCCGCGGATTTCAGCGCGATCTCCACCGCCGGCAATGGCGGGAATCCCTCGGCCGCACCCAGCAGCCGCCAGCCCGCCGGCACCGTGCTGCGCGCCAGCGCCGTGATCGCCAGACCGTTGGCCACGGCCGACTGAATGCCGGCCAGACTGCCGCTGGTCAGTGCCACCCGCCACGGCCGGCCAACGCGGTCCAGTGCCTGAAGTGCATGGGGCCTGAAGGCGCAGCCATCGGGAAACAGCGCCAATGGCAGCGGGGTCATGGTTTCGGGGCGGTGATCCGGGGCAGCGGCCCAGACCAGTTGCTCACGGCGGATCAGGGTGCCGCCGCCATGACCCTCGCGCCGGGTGACCAGGATCAGGTCATGGGCGCCCTGGTCCATCTCGGCTTCCAGATCGGGGCTGAGGGCACAGCGTACCTCGATCTCGACCCGGGGATTGGCGGCGGCGAAGCGGGCGATGATCGGCGGCAGGAAGATGCTGGCATAATCATCGGGCGCACCGATCCGCACCCGGCCGCGGGCGCCGGTGTCGAGCAGGCGCAGCACCGCTTCGTCGTTCAGCGCCAGGATGCGGCGGGCATAGCCGATCAGCACCTCGCCATCGGCGGTCGGCCGCACGCCGCGGCGCTCGCGGTCGACCAGCTTGCGGCCCAGCCGGTCTTCCAGCCGCCGGAGCTGCATCGACACCGCCGACTGGGTGAGGTTCAGCCGGTCGGCCGCCGCGGTGAAACCGCCGCAATCGATCACCGCGACCAGGGCGCGCAACAGGTCGACATCCATCGCCGGCAGCACCGGATCGGGACGGCCGGGCAACCCGGCGCGGGCGAGGTCGAGGGGCGACATGGCCATCATCTCCAGTCGTGATGATATGGTCGTCAGCATGGAGATTGATGATAGCAGCGGTGATGCGGGCTGGCGAGGCCGGGGCTGGACCTTGGGGTCCGGGTCGGCGATAACCGTTGGTGGATCAACGAGCCCGCGGACATCGCACCGCGTGCAGCACCCTTGGGAGGATACCGGGCAGTGACGACGATGGATGAGACGCAGGGCATGGCGGCGGCGCGGCCGCAGGTGGCGGTGGTGACCGGGTCGGGCAGCGGCGTCGGCCGGGCGGTGGCGCTGGCCTTTGCCGCACGCGGCGCCAATGTGGTGGTGAATGCCGCCCGCAGCCATGATGCCGCCGAGGAAACCGCCGCCATGGTGCGCGCGGCCGGCGGGCAGGCGGTGGTGATCATGGGCGACATCGCCAGCGACGAGGATTGCCGGCGGATCGCCGCCGGCGCCGAGACGGCGTTCGGCGGGATCGACTGCCTGGTCAACAATGCCGGCACCACCCGGTTCTGCGACCATGCCGATCTGGAGGGGCTTAGCGCGCAGGATTTCATGGATCTGTATGCCGTGAACGTGGTCGGCAGTTTCCAGATGACCCGGGCCTGCGCACCGGCGCTGAAGCGGTCGGGCCAGGGGGCGGTGGTCAATGTATCGTCGATCGCCGGCGTCGCCGGGGTGGGATCGTCGGTGGCCTATGCGGCATCGAAAGGGGCACTGAACACCATGACCCTGTCGCTGGCCCGGGTGCTGGGGCCTGAGATCCGGGTCAACGCGGTCTGCCCCGGGTTCATTCAGGGCCGCTGGCTGCGCGAGGGCATGGGTGCCGACCGCTATGACGCCCAGAAGGCGAAGCTTGAGCGGACCACGCCGCTGCGCCGCACCGCCGAGCCGGACGACATCGCCCGCGCCATTCTGGGACTGGTTGACATGACCCATGTCACCGGCGAAACCCTGCTGGTGGATGGCGGCGCGCATCTGTTCTTCACACCGCTGGTGGCGCGCTGAGCCCGGCACCACATCCCGACCCTTCATCCCTCACAAGGCACGCAAGTCCGCGATGAACTATGCCCATGACTTCCATGCCGGCAATTTCGCCGACATCGTCAAGCACGCGGCCCTTGCCGCCTCGGTCGCCCATCTGGCGCGCAAGGCGAAGCCGTTTGTGGTGATCGACAGCCATGCCGGCAGCGGCCTCTATGATCTGGAATCGCCCGAAAGTCTGCGCAGCGCCGAGGCGGCCGGCGGCATCGGCCGGCTGGCCGACCGGCCGGAGCCGGGCGAGCCGGCGCTGATCGGGGCGTTGCGCGCGGTGCTGGATCTGGTCGATGACGGCCGTGGCCCCACCGGCCTGCGCCGGCGATATCCGGGGTCGCCGCTGATCGCGGCGCTGGCGATGCGGCCGGGCGACCGGCTGATCGCCGCCGAAACCGTCGATCCTGCGCGCGCCCGGCTCGACCGGGTGCTGGCCGCCCGCGTGGCCCGGCCGGGGCCCCGCGTTGAGACCCTGCGCCATGACGGCTACAGTGTGCTGAAAGCCTGCCTGCCGCCGGGCGAGCGTCGGGGGCTGGCGATCATCGACCCGCCATTCGAGGACCGCGACGAGTTCGACCGGCTGGGCCGCGCGGTTGAAGAGGCGCTGATCCGCTGGGCCAGCGGCAGCTATCTGATCTGGTATCCGGTCAAGGATGTGCTGGCGGCCGACGATCTGGCCACGCGGATCACCTTTGCCCTGCCCGAGCATGTGACCGCCCTGCGCGCCGAGTTGTCGGTGGTGCCGCGCGGCGTGACGGCCGGCAGCGCCCTGGCGGCCGGTCTCACGACGACCGGGCTGATCGCCATCAACCCCGCCTGGCCGGTCGAAGAGGGGCTGGCGCCGCTGCTCGACTGGTGCGCGCAGCGGCTGGCGCGCGACCCGGCCCGCCCCGGCCATGCCAGCGTGACGGCACTGACGCGGGACTGACGGCGGCGCCGCCGCATCCTCAGCCCGGCGTCATCAGCGGGGCGCGCGGATCACTGGTGCTGAAGGTGCCACGACCGATGACATAGACCTTGCCCTCGGCATCGCTGATCGTGACGTCGGCGACACCGATCGCCTTGCCGATGCGGCGCACCTCGCCGCGGGCGATGAGATCCACCTTGCGCGGCGCCTGCATATAGTCGATCCGCAGATTGATGGTGGGCGTCGGATAGCCCAGCATCACCGAACAGGCCATGGCGCCGGCCACATCGACCAGCGAGGCGGTGACGCCGCCATGATAATTGCCGGCTTTGGCAAAGATGGTATAGGCCGGGTCGAAGCCCAGATGCAGCACCACGATGCCGCGTTCGGCATCGGCCTCGACCGGTCTGACCTTCAGGGTCTTGTGGAATTCGGCCGAGGCGATCAGGGATGTCAGGTCGTCGAAGGTCATCGGGGTCTCCGTCAGATCAACAGGCCGGGCAGCCAGAGTGTGAGGCCGGGGAAGCCGAGCAGCAGGATCATCACCACTGCCTCGGCCAGCAGAAACTACAGCACGCCCTTGAAGATGACCGGCAGACTGATGTCGGGCGCGATCGAGCGGACCGCGAAGACATTCAGCCCGACCGGCGGGGTCATCAGGCCGATTTCGATATATTTGACCACGATGATGCCGACCCAGATCAGGTCATAGCCAAGCCGCTCGAACAGCGGCAGCAGCACCGAAATCGAAATCAGCATCACTCCGAACGGGTCGAGGAACATGCCGAGCACCAGGAACACCACCGCCATCGCCGCCAGCATCAGCACCGGTGACAGGTCAAGTGCCGCAACCGTGGTGGCGACCGCGGCCGGCAGGCCGGTCAGGGTCAGATAACGGGTCAGCATGAAGGCGCCGATGGCGATGAACAGGATCACCGCCGTGGTTCGGGCGGCATCCACGCAGGCCTGCCACAGCATCGCCACCCGCAACCGCCCTTGCAGACCAGCGAAGAGCATGGCCAGGATCGCGCCGACGCCGCCCGCCTCGGCGGGCGAGAACCAGCCGCCATAGATACCGCCCAGCACCAGCACCGCCAGCACCGGCAACGGCCAGGTGGACCCGAGCAGGCCGCGAATCTCGCCCGGCTGTGCCACGACCCTTGCCGCCGGCGCCAGACCGGGGGTGAGCCTGCAACGCAGCACGATCATCACGGTATAGGCGATGGCAGTCAGGATGCCCGGCACGATGCCGGCGAAGAACAGCCGCGCCACCGATTGTTCCGCCAGGATGCCGTAGACGATCAGCGGGATCGAGGGCGGGATCAGCGCCGCCAGTGTGCCCGAACAGGCGCAGACCCCGGCGGCCAGCGCCGGCTGATAGCCGCTCTTCAGCATCTGCGGAATGGCGATCCGCCCGATCGAGACCGTGGTGGCCAGGCTGGACCCGGATGCGGCGCCAAAGCCTGCGGCGGCAAAATTGGTGGCCACCGCAAGCCCGCCCGGCAGCCGCGCCAGCCCCAGTTCGAACATCCGGAACAGGCCGTCGGTGAGGCCGCTGCGCCAGGCGATGTTGCCCATCAGCAGGAACAGCGGCACCGCCGAGAATTCCCAACTGGCGGTAAATTCATAAGGCACGCGGCCCATGACGCTGATCGCCGCCGGCAGGGGCAGCAGCGCTGCCGTGCCGATGAAGGCGCAAAGCCCCAGCACCAGTCCCACCGGCACCCGCAGGCCGATCAGGACCACGATCGCCAGCAATGTCAGGCAGCCTTGCAGCACCGGGCTCATCGGGCACCCTGCGCCGCCGGGACATGACCGGTGATGATCAGCCGGATCGCCCGGGCCAGATCCGATGCCGATACCCAGCCGGTCAGCGCGAACCCCAGCGGCACCAGCCAGCGGCCGGGCCAGACCGGCAGGGCGTGGCTGGTGAATTCAACCCGCTCGGCGCGCAAGGTGGCGGTCAGCGCCTGATCGGCGGTATAAAGCATGAGGCCCAGACAGGCGGCCAGGAACAGCAGCGCGGTCATTGCCGACAGGACGCCGTCGATCCGCGCCGCCGACCGCCACCGCCCGATGGCGATATTGACCAGATCGACCCGGATATGGGCGTTGCGGGCCTGAACCCCGCCCAGCGTGCAGAACACGATCGCCACCATATACCAATAGGACACGACCTCGGTGGTGCCGGTCAGCGGCATGTCTGCCAGATTGCGCGCCAGCACATCGATGCAGACATGCACCGCCATCAGCAGGATGGCCACGGCCCCCAGCCAGCCGGTGATGTCGATCAGCCGCAGGCCGGGTGGGCCAGAACGGGGTGAACCTGGGCCGGAAGATGTCGCCTCGTCAGTCATCGATCGCCTCGAAGATCATCAGGCAGCCCCGTGCGTGTTCCGGCCGCACGAACAGGCCGCGGTCGCAGCGCTCCGGCGCGGCACCAGCAGCGGCAAGCCAGGCGAAACTGGCCTCGATATCGTCGGTCGAGACCACGAAGCCGGTCAGCCGGGCAGGACCGGCTGCGACCGATCCCCCCGGAAAGGCACCCGGAAAGGCACGGGCCAGGGCCGCCGGGCTGTAGATCGTCAGCGCCACATGTCCGGCCGCAGATGCGCCGCCGGGCATCGTGTCACCACCCACGCGCACCGAAACCGGGTCGGTGCCCTCGATCCGGGCCATCCAGGCCGCGCCATAGGCCTGTGCCGCCGTCTTCGGGTCGGCGGCACAGGCAATCACCGCCACCATCTGGCGGGCATGGTTGGGATGGGTGATGACCTCCGGCCGGATGTAATGCCAGGGCGTCAGATGCTGGCAGGCATTCCAGTAGTACGGCGCCTGCCCCGGCTCGGGGATCACCACGCGGAAGGATGGCGATATCACCTGCCCGCCACCAATCGGCCAGTCGCGGGTGATGCGGAGCGGCGGCGGCAGGCGCATGCCCAGCGCCTGCAGGTGCCGCGCGGTCCGGTCGGCATCGGTCGTGCTCATCACGGTCGAGACCGGCCCGTCGGGCGCGTCCAGAACCCGGGGCATCGGCGGCGGCGCCTTGGCCGGATCGGTCAGCTCCATGATCTCGATATAGTTGCAGGCACCGTCGATCAGGGCATCGAAGCAGATCAGCCGGTTGCACAGGCCGGGCATGTCGGACCGGGCGGTGACGGTGAAGCCCAGCCGCGCGAAGCCGTCGCCGGCGGCAACCGCATCACCGGCACGAACCATCAGATGGTCGATATCGAGGATCGCCGTGGTGGCGGCATCGGTGGGCGGGTTTGCCGCTGCGTCGAGGCCCAGTTCGGCGAGCAGATCGCGCGCCTCCGCAAAGGCCGGCGCCTGCGCGTTCAACGGCAATCCGATGCGGATGCGCCCGCCATCACCGTCATCGGCCGTGATCCGGTCTTCGGGAATGGCGAGCAGGGCGGCGGCGGCCAGGCGGGCGGCCTCGCGCCGCAAGGTCGGCTTGTGGACCTTGCCGACCGCGGTCATCGGCAGCCGGGGCAGAATGCGGATCCATCGGGGGATCGCCGCGCGTTCGGGGATCAGCGCCGCCACCTCGCGCAGCAGCGCCGCCGGATCGCGATCGACCCCCGCCTTCAGCATCACGAAGGCGACCGGCACCTCGCCGACCCGGCCATCGGGCTGGCCGACCGCGGCCCCCAGCGCCACATCTGGATGGGCATTCAGCGGCTCCTCGATCATCGCCGGATCGATATTGTGCCCGCCGCGGATGATGACGTCCTTGTCGCGGCCGGTGATCGCCACGAAGCCTTCGGCATCGATCAGGCCGATATCACCGGTGTTCAGCCAGCCATCAGGCAGCAGGACACCGGCATTGGCCGCCGGGTCGAGATAGCCGGCGAACAGGGCGGGAGACCGCGCGATGATCGTGCCCGGCTGCCCTGCCGGCATCTCCTGCGCGATCCGCCCGTCGGGTGTCAGGCGCACCGCCTTCAGCCTGCACCAGGGCATGCACAGCCCGACCAGCCCCGGCACCGGATCGCCCGAAGCCGGCATATAGGTCAGCACCAGGGTTGCCTCGGTCAGCCCCCAGGCCTGCCGGATCGGAATGCCGGTGCGGGCAGTGAAGCGGCGCTGCACCTCGACCGGCAGGGCCGATGCCGAGGAAATCCAGCCGCGGACACCGGTCGCACCTGCCAGACCATCGAAGCTCTGGGTGGCGGCCGCAACCACGGTCGGTGGGCCGATCATCACATCCGGCCGCATAGCGCCGACGATCGCCCACAGGCCCGCCATCACCGCCGGGTCGCGATAGCCGCGCCGCCCCAGTTGCACGATGGTGCAGCCATGGGCAATGGGCGTGAATCCGCCCATCATCAGCCCGCCGACATGGAACAGCGGCATGCCGTTGGCCACCACATCACCGGCCCGGAGCCCGGCTCCGAAGCCGGCGATCACACACATGCAGGCGATGTTGTGATGGGTCAGGCGGGCGATCTTCGGCTGGCCGGTGGTGCCGCCGGTGTGGAAATAGGCGGCGATATCCTGGGGCGCCGGCGCGCCGGACCGGCTGACCGCCGCCGGGGGCACGGCATCGCGCAGGGGCTCGTAATGGCGGGCAAGGCCGTCGCCCGCATCCCCAGCGCCCTCGCCCACCACCAGCACATGGCGGATGCAGGGCGCAGCGGCCAGGATCGCAGGCAGCTTCTCCCAGGTGCCGTCATGGCCGGACGGCCCTTCGATGCACAGCACAGAGGCGCCGGCCCGTGCCAGCATCGCGCCGATGATGTCCGGATCGAGGAACGGGTTGACCGGCATCATGATGCCGGCATCGGCGGCACCCCAGGCGATCTCCAGGGTCTGGGGCAGGCCGCTCAACAGGGTGGCGACAACCCCGCCACGTCCCACGCCCAGGCTCTGGAACAGAGCCGATGCCCGCATCACCCGGTCGAACAGCCCGGCGAACCCGATCTCGACCAGGGGCCGCGACAGATCGGCCGGCGCCTCAAGATAGCGCATGGCGACCCGATCAGCGAAGCGGCCTGCGGCATAGGCCAGCACGGCGGTGACCGTGCCCCCGGTCAGGTAGTCCTCGATCGGCCGGCGCTCCATCGCGGCGACATCGGCCGCGCCATGGAAGGGGGGCAATGGCAGCGGCGCCGGATCGGTCTGGTTCAGGATGTCACCGGTCATGCCGCACCCGTGCCGATGGCGCCGGCATCATCCAGGTCTGGCCTGACGATCACCTTGCCGAAAACCTCGCGATCCTCCAGCAGCCGCACTGCCTCGCGACCCTCGGACAGGGGCAGGATCCGGTCGATCACCGGGTCGAGCCTGCCATCCGCGACCAGATCCAGACAGGCCGCGATGTCGTCGCGGGTGAAGCCGGTCGAGCCCAGGATCGACATCTCGGCCATGAAGATGAAGCGGATATCGGTGGGTGGTGCATAGCCGGCGGTGGCGCCGCAGGTCAGCAGCCGCCCGCCGCGCTTCACCGACCGCAGCGACGGCACCCAACTGTCGCCGCCGGTGAAGTTGACCACCACCTCATAGCCGCCGCCCCGGAACAGCGACCCGGTTCTGGACCGGGTATAGGCGTCGATGGTCTCCACCGAATAATCGATGGTCTCATGCGCGCCCAGCGCTTCCAGCCGCCGGCATTTCCCGGCCGATCCCGCCGCCGCGATCACATGGGCGCCGGCCATCCGGGCCAGCAGCACGCAGGCGGTGCCGACACCACCGCTGGCCCCCAGGATCAGCACCCGCTCCCCCGGCTGAAGCTTGCCACGGGTGAACAGCATCCGATAGGCGGTGCCATAGGCAACCGGCAGGGCGGCGGCGGCATCGTCGCCGACCGTGTCCGGAATGGCGATCAGCTGCTCAGCCCGGCAGACGCAGTATTCGGCCATGGCGCCACGCCGGGTCTCGCCCATCATCTCGAAATGGCCGCTGGTATCGTCGACATGGGCCGGGTTGATCAGCACCCGCGCACCCACCTCCCAGCCGTCCACCCCGGCGCCCAGCGCGGCAATGGTGCCGGCGCAATCGCCGCCGGTGATGCCGGGCAACTCGACCTTGATGCCGGGCATGCCACGGCGTGAGAACACGTCGAGATAGTTGAGCGCACAGGCACCGACCCGGACCTTGACCCATCCATCCGGCACGACGGGATCGTCGATCTCACCATAGACGAGGGCATCGAGCGGACCATGGGCTTCGAAATAGACGGCTTTCATGGCAAGGGCGGCTCCTGGACGACAGATCGGAGAGAACAGCGCGCAGCACCGCGGCGGCGCCGGTCGGTCTGACCAGCGGCATGGATGGGCACTGCATGTGGCGTGGAGGTGACGGCCGCGCGGGATGCGGCAGGGACGCAGCGGCCTGAGCGCGGCGCGCGCAAGGGGGGGAGGGTGCGCGGCAGGCGCGCGCTCAGGCCGGCTGCATCAGAACGGGTATTTAGAGAACACCCGCTCATTCAGAACGGCTTCGAATTTCGCCCGGTCGCCCTTGAAGGCGGGCAGCAGGCGCTCATGCCAGATCCGGAAGGTTGCAACCATCCGGTCGACGACGGCATCGCCATCGGCCAGCTTGCGATCCCGCGCCAGGGCCTTCAGGGCGGCGACCTCACCCTCCTGGAAGCCGGCCCAGCGCCGGTGCATCTCGTCATCACCGGGCGCGAAGGGGATCCTGGCCGACAAGGCAGCCTTCACCTCGGCATCCGGCAGCAGATAGGCGTTGGTGACATAATCCCACACCGCCGCCGGCATCAGCCCGATGATCCGCGCCTGATCCTCCTTGGCGATCCGCGCCCAGCTATCACGGTTGAAGGTGATCGGCGCAGCACCGGCGATGATACCCTGGGGCATGTCGATCACGCCCTTCACCGTGTCTTCAAGGCCATAGCTGCGGATCCACGAGGTGCCGATGATGGTGCAGTCGCTCTGGCCCAGTTGCAGCGCCGGCAGGATGTCGACGATGCTGGTCCGCATCGGCGTCATCCCCAGCGCCCTGGCCCAGCGCGCCTCCGGCGAGCCGATGGTGCTGGCCCTGAGGCCGGCAAGATCGGCGGCGCTGGCGACCGGTCTGGTGCACATGGTGGCGAGCGGCGATGCCGATTGCATCAGCAGCGGCACGATACCGGCAACCCGCATCTCGTCGCGGCAGTTCTGGCAGCCGACAAACAGGATTTCGTTGATCGCCCCCATGGTGGCATAGGGATCGCCGCCAAGACCGGTCATTTCCGAGATCAGCGACGAATAGGGCAGCTGGTTGGCACTGAACTGGGTGATGAAGAAGCCGCTGTCGACCACACCATCGCGAATGCCGTCGAAGGCATTGGGGATCGAGACCAGCTGCCCCCCAGGATGGGCGTGAAGCTGACCCGGCCCTCGGTGACCTCGGCGATCTGGTCCAGGATCGGCAGCACGCCCTTGCCATTGGCGGCGGAGCGTTCAGGCACCCCTGAGAGTCGGACTCAAAACTAATACCCATTGATTTCAAGCCCTTGCGATGAACCGTGCGGTGCGTCGGATGGAGGCGATGAG
>NZ_BMDZ01000102.1 GCF_014636235.1 Tistrella bauzanensis | reverse complement strand
GAGGACGGGCCGCCTCACGCCGTCCCAGGCGACGGTGACGCTCTA
Organism: Tistrella bauzanensis; assembly: GCF_014636235.1. Classification (NCBI taxonomy): domain Bacteria; kingdom Pseudomonadati; phylum Pseudomonadota; class Alphaproteobacteria; order Geminicoccales; family Geminicoccaceae; genus Tistrella; species Tistrella bauzanensis. Next base: position 12,491 of record NZ_BMDZ01000102.1, on the reverse strand, counting down.
AACCAGCCCGCCGCGCTCATTGCGCGACAGCCTCTTTAATGGTGAAATATACAGGACCGCTTCTGGAGAAGATGAGGCGATTCTACGTGCCGTGGTAAAGCAGGAGGGCATTTTCCACATTATGCGGGAGATCGGGAGAGTGCCCATTCCCATCATCTATGTGTAAAGCCTCGATGAAGCACATCGGTTCAAGCGATGGCCTGCCTCGCTACGTCCTGCGGGCCGGCATGTGTCTGACCGGCGAGCGCTTCACCGCCGCCGACATCTACACCGGATCGCAGCTTGGCTGGGCGCTGCAGTTCGGCAGCATCGCGCCGCGCCCGGCCTTTACCGCCTATTGGGTACGGATCAGCGACCGCGAGGCCTTCCGCCGCGCCAGCGCACGCGATGACGCGGCGGCGGGTGGGGCCGGGTGGAATAACGCCTGGTTGCGGCGCGGTCCCGCTCAGGCGACCGCGCCGTCCTCCTCGGCCTGGCGCATCATGAATTTCTGCACCTTGCCGGTCACGGTCATCGGCAGCTCCTCGACGAAGCGGATGCGGCGCGGGATCTTGTAATGCGCGATCCGGCCCTCGCACCAGGCCAGTACCCCGGCTTCGGTCAGGCCGGCGCCCTCGTCATCGGCCGCCCGCCGGATCCAGGCGCAGACCGCCTCGCCGAATTTGGCGTCGGGCACGCCGAAGATCGCCACGTCCAGAATGCCCGGATGGGTCATCAGGAAGTTTTCGACCTCGACCGGATAGATGTTCTCGCCGCCGCGCACGATCATGTCCTTCGACCGGCCGACAATGCGGCAGCGGCCCTGCGCGTCCAGAACCCCAAGGTCGCCGGTGCGCATCCAGCCCGCCGGATCGATGGCATCGGCGGTGCGCGCGGGGTCGTTCCAATAGCCGCTCATCACGCAATAGCCGCGGGTGTGCAACTCCCCCACCGTACCAACCGGCACCACGCGGTCGTTCTCGTCCACGATCCGCACTTCCACGAAGGGGTGGATGGTGCCGACGGTCGATGTCCGGGTTTCGATATCCACATCGGCGCGGGTCTGGAAACTGACCGGGCTGGTTTCGGTCATGCCATAGCAGATCGTCACCTCGCGCATGTTCATCTGGGCGATGACCGCGCGCATGGTCTCGATCGGGCAGGGCGCGCCGGCCATGATGCCGGTGCGCAGGGTCGACAGGTCGAAGCTGCTGAAATCGGGCAGGGCCAGTTCGGTGATGAACATGGTCGGCACGCCGTGCAGGGCGGTGCATTTTTCGTCCTGCACCGCCTGCAGCACCGCGCGCGGCTCGAAGGCTTCCGATGGGAACACCATGGTCGCGCCATGGGTCATGCAGGCCAGCACCGACAGCACCATGCCGAAGCAGTGATACAGCGGCACCGGAATGCACAGCCGGTCGGCGTCGGTGAAGCCCATGATCCGGCCCACGAACAGCCCGTTGTTCAGGATGTTGTTGTGGGTGAGGGTGGCACCCTTGGGCGTGCCGGTGGTGCCGCTGGTGAACTGGATGTTGATCGGATCGTCCGGGCGCAGATCGGGCGCGATCGCGGCCAGCCGGGCGCGGGCGGCATCATCGGCGCCGGCGGCGACGCCATCGAAGCCCAGCATCCCGCCCTGACTGTCGCGGCCCAGGGTGATCACGAATTCCAGATCCGGCAGCGCCGCCGACCGGGTGCCGTCTTTGGCGACATCCGCCCCGGCGAATTCCGGCGCCAGTTCCAGCAGCATGTCGACATAGTTCGAGGTCTTGAAGGTCGGCGCCAGAATCAACGCGCGGCAGCCTGAGAGCTTCAGCGCGTGGTCCAACTCATAGGTGCGATAGGCGGGGTTGATATTGACCAGGATCAGCCCGGCGCGGGCGGTCGCGAACTGGGTCAGCACCCATTCCACCCGATTGGGCGACCAGATGCCGATGCGGTCGCCCGGGTTCAGGCCCAGCGCCAGAAGGCCGGCGGCCAGATCGGTCACCCGGGCGTCGAATTCGGCCCAGTTCCAGCGGATGTTCTGGTGCACCACCACCAGCGCCTCGCCATCGGGGAAGGCGGCGGCGGTGTTGGCAAGGGCGGTGCCGATGGTCTCATAGCACAGCGGTACGTCGCTGGTGCCGCAGACATAGCTCATGGTCAGGTCGGACATCGGGGCTGTCGTCTCGTTTTCCGGAACAGGGATCTGATGAGAGGGGTGGACGATCCGTGGCGGGTCCGGTCAGCCGACCATGCCCAGCGCGATCATACCGCCCAGGTTTTCCGGCCAGCGCCGGGTCTGGCCGGCCTGCAGCAGCACCCGCGCCCAGGCCACCCAGCCCGACCAGGCGACGCGCTTGTCCCAGGCCGTGCCCCAATGGGTGAGGATGTCGAGCCCGGCGCGGGCATGTTGGGCGGCGGTGTCGAAATCATCCTGGGTCAGGGCGATCTGGGCCAGAATCAGATGTGGTTCGGCCACATCCGGGTTGTGGGAGATGGCGGTTTTCAACAGCGTGATCGCGGCCGCCGGGGTGGAGATCGCATGGGCGCGGGTCACGACCTGCCAGTACAGCGCCACTGCCGCGACCTCGTCGGCCGTGTCGATCACCCGGGTGCAGCGGGCGAAGACCGGCGGCACCGGCAGGCCCAGCTCCGGCGGCAGATGGCGCAGCGGCCAGGCCATGCGTGACGCCAGGCTCCAGGCCTCGGCGCTGGGCATCAGCGGTCCGGGCCACAGCGATGCCGCCCAATTGGCCTTCACCGGCTGGCGGGTCTGATAGGGATAGCCCTGAAAGACATCGTCGACCCAGCTATGCCATTGCTCGGCCAGATCGGCGATCGAGACGATGGCGAAGATCGCTGCATCCTTCTGCGACAGATGCAGCTTCCTGCCGGCCGCGGTTTCAAGCTCCATGCCGCCGGCTGCGATCGCATCCAGCTCGATCAGATCCCGGGTGAATTTTGTCCGCGGCATCACACAGAAGGTGTGGATCAGTCGTTCCGCCTCGTCGCCGACCACGGCGGCGAGTTCGGCGCGCTTCGAGTCGGCATCGAACAGCTTCAGATCGACGAATTCGTTCGAATACACACTGTGGAATAGGCCCAATATCCGCACGTCGCGCGGCTGATCCCACAGCGCCAGCGTGCGATAGACGTCCAGCAGATGGTTCTTGAAGGTGCCGGCCTTGTGCCAGGCCTCGCCGGCGCTGCGCGCAAACAGCAGGTCGAGCAGCGGCGGCAGCGACGGGTCGACCGACGCCCAGTCATCGGCGAGCAGGGCCGGCAGCAGCGGATGCAGGCCGGCTGCGGCGGATGGGGGGGAGCCGGGCTCGGGAGACGTCGGCACTGCCGAGGGGGTGGGGGCAATCTGATGGGTCATCGCTGGGGCATCTCCTCGGGCGCCGCCCGGCCTGCACGGGCCGGCAGTCATGGTTCACGCTGGCCGGCACCCACCCAGGCAGGCACTACCATATACCCTATGACACACCGCCCGTGCGGTTGCCGCAAGGGGGCATCCACAACCGTCATGCGATGGCGACATGGGGGGCGCCGGTCAGCCGGCATCCTTACGGGCATACATCCGTGCGGCCCGGCCGCGATGGGCGGCGCTTTCGTCGTAATAGCGCGAGGCGACCGCGATCGATTTGTGCAGGGTCTGGGCCATCACCTGCTGGATCGGCACATCCTGGTTGGCGGCTTCGGTCAGGAACCCCGATCGCAGGCCATGGGCTGAAAACATCGCCGGGTCGAGCCCCGCCTCGGCCACACGCTGCTTGAAGATCCGTGCCACCGCCGCCCCGCCCAGCCCGATATCGCGGCGCAGGATGCGGCCATCCTTGGTGATCGGCAGAAACACCGGCCCGGCCCGCGTGCCCGATGCCGACAGCCACTGATCCAGCAGCGTGACCGGATGGCCGATCAGCCAGACCCGCGCCGCATCGCCGGCCCGGGTGGTCTTGGTGCGGGGCAGCAGGATGGTTCGGGCCGGCAGCAGCGGCCCGGACCCGCCGCCGCCACCACCGCCGCCGCCGACCTCAAGCGGCTGGTCGGCCTCGACGCGGATATGCTGGCGCTGGATGGCGCCGACTTCGCTGCGCCGCCGGCCGCCCGATGCCCACATCAGCGCCAGAAGCGCCCGGTCGCGGATGGCGCGCAGATCATCGCCCGCGCAGGCCGCCAGCAGCCGGGTCAGGGTGTCGCCCAGCACCGGCTGTGCCGATTTCCGCCCCGGAATATGCGGCGAGGCGCGCAGCAGCCGGGTCTTGATCGTGCGGACCTGATCATCGGCCAGCGGATTGTCCAGACCCTTCATCCGGTGCAGGGTCGCCCAGCTCGCCAGCCGGCGTTCAACCGTCGATGGCGCCAGCGGCCCTGGCCGGGTCTTGATCCGGCGCTCGATCAATCGCGCCTCGACATCGGCGGGCATGCCATGGGCCTTGTTGCGGCGCCGCTCTTCCGGGTCGTACAGGTGATGCACCATGAACCGCACCACCATCTCCGGCGCCGCCGGCCAGGGCAGCGGTTCACCGGTGCAGGCCAGCCACCAGGCGTCGAGATAGCGGGCATCGCTGATCAGCGCCAGCCTGGTATTGGCCGGGATCGCGGCATCCAGCAGAAAGCCCAGCGTCTCGCGTTCATCCGTGGTCAGCACCAGCGCCGCATCCTGGCGGATGCTGCGTGCGATGGCTGAGGGCGGACGGGTCGGGTCTGGCATGGTGCTGATCACCTGTGCGGCCGATGATGGTTGTTGGATGATGTCTGGCAGTGTGATCCGGCACCATGAAATGTCCAGTGATTCACGGTCCGGGCGGCGATGACGATCCGGTCGCCTCGGGCGCCAGCATCAGCTTCGGCCAGCGTTCCAGCCAGCGCTTGTCGCGGATACGGGCGGTCATGACCGGCAGCCTGCCCGTGGCCAGAAAAAACGGCGTCGGGCGCAGGATCAATCCGAACAGATCATCCAGGCCCAGTGGCGCCAGAACCTCGACCCTGTCACCGGTTATCAGCCGCACGGCCACAGCGGTGGCCGTCTCGGGCCAGTTGGTCATCGCATCAGCGGTCGAGGCATAGGAGGGCACGCCATTGCGCCGGTGCATCCGCGCCTGATTGGCCACCGACCAGCGGATATCGGGGGCAGCGGCCAGCAGCATGGCGTCAAGCTGGTCATCGACCACCGGATCGGCGCGGTCCGGATTGAACCAGATCACATCAATATCGCTCCAGGGCGGTTCCGTGTGCTCATCACGCCGAGCCCCCCTGGGCAGTTCCGCCGGACGGTCATGACAATGGTTCCAGACGACATCCCGCACGAAACCGGCGCCGATCCAGCCATCCGGCAGATCCAGAGCCGCGACATGGCGCAGCAGTGCCATATGGGCTGGTGATGCCGCGATCAGTCGTGCCAGATTATCGCAGCGCGGGTCAATCGGAGGCATCACGCGGTGGCCCTATTATCCGTCTATACGTTATGCGAACAGAGTGGTCGTAAAACGCACAATACCTGCGATGCAGGCCGGACGGCACCTGGAAATAGGGGCCGGACTATAAGGTTGCATCCATTGCCCACGATCCTCCGATCCCTCCACCAATCATATCGGATCATCCTGAAACACGCCCTCCAGGTCCGATAATCGGAAGTCAATGTCGCCATGCACGATCCTGCGCACACCGCAAAATAAGGTTCGATAAGCTTACTTTATTGTGAGTTATGGGCAAGCAAAACAGGGGCCGGATATCGCCCGGCCGACCCGGTCAATTGTCGAGAAAACTGGCCACGTGCCGCTGCCGGCCGATCATAAAGGCATCGGCGACCAGCCGGAACGGGCTGACATCGGCATCCGAGCGTCCGGCCGCGACCAGCGCCGCGAAATGGTCGTAGATCGCGGCATATTCACCGTCCGGCGCATCGACCAGCAGCCGATCGCCGGCCACCAGCCGGCGACCGCCCCCCGACATCACCAGCGGACCATCATCGGTGTCGATCGCAATCTCCCAGACCGGCGGATCGGGCAGCAGCCAATCGAAATCGGCCGTGACCTCGGCGCCATCGATGGCGGCAAAGCGCAGACGCGCCGCAATCGGCATGGCGCAGTTGTCAGGCACGTCCAGATCGGCCGCGCGCAGATGCAGCCGGCCGGGCAGCAACGCGGTCAGGATCGACAAGGCGTTGATCCCGGTGTCGAAAACCCCGATACCCCCGGGTTGCCAGATCCAGGCCTGTCCCGGATGCCAGCGGCGGACATTCTCTTTCCACGTCACCGCGATCCGCCGGATGCGCCGTCCAGCCAGCCAGTTGGCCGCCGGTGCCACCGCCGGGGCGAAGCGCGAATGCCAAGTGGCGAACAGGCTGAGACCTGCCGCATCGGCGCGCGCCACCAGGTCGTCCATCTCGGTCAGCGTGGCCGCGGGCGGCTTTTCCAGCAGCACATGCCGGCCGGCGGCGATCGCCTCGGCCGCCACTGCATGGCGATATTGCGGAGGCGTGCACACCGCCACCGCATCCGCGCCCGGATGTGCGCCTAGCGCAGCGGCCAATGACGGATAATGCGGCACGCCGGGTATGGCCGCGGTCTGCGGATCGGCGGTCGCCACCAGATCCACCGCCATACAAGCGGCCAGGGCCGGCAGATGCTGGTCGCGGGCGATCTTGCCCAGCCCGGCCACGATCAGGCCAAGGCGTCGGCCGGCGGTGCCGGGCGTTGCAGAGGTATTACCGGACATGACAGCGTGTGCCCCTGTTGTGACGGATCGGGACGCGAGGCGCGCTCAATGGGAGTCCTTGCCCACCGCGCGCCCGCGACCACCAATCAGGAAATCGAAATCGGCACCGGTATCGGCGCCCTGAACATGCTGGTGAAACAGCCGGGCATAGCCGCTGGCCGGCGGTGCCACCGCCGGCTCCCAGCCGGCGAGACGGGCAGCGATCTCGTCATCGGTCAGGTCCAGATGCAGCCGGCGCGCCGCCACGTCCAGCTCGATCATGTCGCCATCGCGCACGATCGCCAGCGGCCCGCCCACCGCCGCTTCCGGGGCAGTGTGCAGCACCACCGTACCATAGGCGGTGCCGGACATGCGCGCATCCGATATCCGCACCATGTCTTTGATGCCTTTTTTCAACACCTTGGGCGGCAGACCCATATTGCCGACCTCGGCCATGCCCGGATAGCCGCGCGGCCCGCAATTCTGCAGCACCATCACGCAGGTCTCGTCGATATCCAGATCCGGGTCGTTGATCCGCGCCTTGTAGTCGTCGATATCGGCGAACACCACCGCCCGGCCGCGATGGCGCATCAGATGGGGTGATGCCGCCGATGGCTTGATCACCGCGCCGGCCGGCGCCAGATTGCCGCGCAGCACGGCAATACCACCCTCAGGCGTCAAGGGCTGGTCCAATGGCCGGATGACATCGGGATTCCAGTTGGTCACCCCGTCCAGGGTTTCGGCCATGGTCATGCCCGATACGGTCAGCGCGGCGCCATCCAGCCGGCCCGCATCCAGCAGGGCTTTCAGCACCACCGGCAGGCCGCCGGCATAGAAGAATTCCTCCATCAGATACTGGCCCGCCGGCATCAGATTGACGATGGTCGGAATATCGCGGCCCACCCGGTCCCAATCGTCCAGCGTCAGCGGCACGCCGATCCGACCGGCGATCGCCAGCAGATGGATCACCGCATTGGTCGATCCGCCGATCGCACCGACTGTGCGTATGGCGTTCTCGAACGCGGTCCGGGTCAGGATATCCGATGGTTTCAGATCGTCCTTCACCATGTCGACGATCCGCCGGCCGGCGAACTGGGCAATGGCGCGCCGGCGGCTGTCGACCGCCGGTATGGCGGCGTTGCCGGGCAGGGCCAGGCCCAGAACCTCGGCCATCGATGCCATGGTCGATGCGGTGCCCATGGTGTTGCAACTGCCGGGCGACCGCGACATCGCCTGTTCGGCCTCAAGGAAATCGGCGCGGGTCAACTCGCCCGATTTCACCGCCTCGCTCATCTGCCACAAGGCGGTGCCCGATCCGACATCGCCGCCGCGCCATTTGCCGTTCAGCATCGGCCCGCCGCTGACCACGATCGCCGGCATGTCGACGCTGCATGCCCCCATCATCAAGGCCGGGGTGGTCTTGTCGCAGCCGGCCATCAGCACCACCCCGTCGAGCGGGTTGGCGCGCAGGGCCTCTTCCACATCCATGGCGCAGAGATTGCGATACATCATCGCGGTCGGCCGTAGCGAGCTTTCACCGGGCGAAAACACCGGGAATTCCAGCGGCAGACCGCCCGCCTCATATACCCCGCGCTTCACCCGTTCGGCCAGATCGCGCAGATGGGCGTTGCACGGCGTCAGTTCCGACCAGGTGTTGCAGATCCCGATCACCGGCCGGCCGTCGAACAGATCCGCCGGCAGGCCCTGATTCTTCATCCACGACCGGTGATAGATGTTGTCGCGGCTGCTGCCGCCATACCATTCGGCCGACCGCAGACGGCGTGGCCAGGGGGCTTTGGTGAAGGTCATGATGCGGGGGTTCCCACCTGAGACGCCATGATGATGAAAGGCCCGGCCGGATGTCGGCGCCGGTCAGAGCGGGCGGACCGCGACCATGGCGTCAGCCGGTTTTGCCATCCGCACCAGCGGGTTGCGCAAGGGCAGGCCGAAGTCGGGCGCGTCGATTTCGAACACGTCCCCGGCGCTGGTCTGAAACCCGTCGGCGAAGGACAGGGTGGCGGTGCCGAACATATGGACGTGAATGTCGCCGGGCTGGCGGAACAGCCCGTATTTGAAATGGTGATGCTCCAGATTGGCGATGCTGTGCGACATGTTGGCCTCACCCGACAGGAACGGCTTTTCCCACGCCACCGCGCCGTTGCGACGAATGCGGGACATGCCCCGGATATCGGCCGGCAGCGCGCCCACCAGAATTTCCGGCCCCAGCGCGCAGGGGCGGAGTTTGGAATGGGCCAGATACAGATAATTCACCCGCTCCATCACGTGGTCGGAGAATTCATTGGCCAGCGCGAAGCCGATCCGGAACGGTATGCCGTCGTCGCCGATGACATAGATCCCGGCGATTTCGGGCTCTTCGCCCCCGTCATCGGCAAAGGCCGGCTGGGTCAACGCCCCGCCCGGCGCCACCAGCGCATGGCCATTGCCCTTATAGAACCATTCCGGCTGCACCCCGGCCTGCCCCGCCGCCGGCCGGCCGCCGGCCAGCCCCATGCGGAACATGCGCATGGAATCCGACATCGGGCCGTCCTCCGTCGACATGTCGGGCTGCCCGGCTTCCATCTTGTGCATGGCATCGCGCGCCGCCGCCGAGCCCAGATGGGTCAGACCTGTGCCGGTCAGATGCAGATGCGCCGGGTCGGGATGGGTGACCGGTGGCAGCAGCAGGCCATCCTCGGCGGCGGCCTCCAGGTCCACCGCCTCTCCGGCGCCCAGGCTGGCGATCCGCCGGGCCAGGCTGGTGCCGGCGCGGGCAGCGTCCAGCGCCAGGGCATGGACGCTGTCGACACCGGCGACGGCATAGGCTTCGCTACCCTCGCGCACCACCACGCGGGTGCCCCCGGATAGATCGCGGATCTGCGAGATATACATGGTTCCAGTCCCTTCAGACCCGTTTTCGGTTATAGACATCGAAGATCACCGCCGCCAGCAGCACCAGACCCTTGATCAACTGCTGCCAGTCGATGCCGATGCCCAGGATAGACATGCCATTGTTCATCACCCCCATGATGAAGGCGCCGACCACCGCCCCGATGATCGTGCCGACACCGCCGCTCATCGATGCGCCGCCGATGAACACCGCCGCGATCACGTCCAGCTCGAAGCCCAGCCCCGCCTTGGGCGTGGCCGTGTTCAGCCGCGCCGCGAAGACCAGCCCGGCCAGGGCCGACAGCATGCCCATATTGACGAAGGTGAGGAAGGTCAGCCGTTCGGTGGCGATCCCCGACAGCCGCGCCGCGTTCTCGTTGCCGCCGATAGCATAGATCCGGCGGCCGATGGTGGTGCGGTTGGTGATGAAGCCATAGATCGCGATCAGCAATGCCATCACGATCAGCACGTTTGGCAGGCCCTTGAAGGCCGAGATCAGCCAGGACAGATAGATGATCGCACCGGCAATGAAACCGTTGCGCAGCACGAAGAACAGCAACGGTTCGCTGGCCGCGCCGTACTCCGCCGCCCGTTTGCGGTTGCGGATCGACAGCACCACCAGCAGCACGGCGGCGGCACAGCCGATGACGAACGAGAACAGATTGAACCGCCCCAGCCCCTCGACCACGAACAGATCGGGCAGGAAGCCCGAACTCAGCAGTTGGAAAGATTTCGGGAACGGCCCCAGCGACTGGCCTTGCAGCAGCGCCAGGGTCAGGCCCTTGAACACCAGCATGCCGGACAGAGTGACGATGAAGGACGGGATGCGGAAATAGGCGACCCAATAGCCTTGTGCGGCACCGATCACACAGCCCGCCGCCAGGCAGATCGCCGAGGCGACCAGGAAATGCAGCCCGAACTGCACCATCAGCACCGCGGCCAGCGCGCCGATGAAGCCCATCACCGACCCGACCGACAGGTCGATATGGCCGGCGACGATCACCAGCAGCATGCCCAGGGCCATGATGATGATGTAGCTGTTCTGCAGCACCAGATTGGTCAGGTTGACCGGCTTCAGCAGGATGCCGTCGGTGACCACCTGAAAGAAGGCCATGATCACCAGCAGGGCGATCAGGATGCCATATTGGCGGATATTGCCGCGCAGGGCGCCGCCCCAGCTCTGTGGCTGGCCGGCCGGGGTGGTCGCGGCAGGCGCGCGGGTTTCATGTGCCATCGCCATGTCTCACCCACCCTGCCCCGATACCCGGCCCTGAACCTGAGCCTGGCCCTGAACCTGAGCCTGGCCCTGATCCCGACCCCGGCCCTGACCGACGATCATATGCATGATCCGCTCCTGCGTCGCCTCGGCGGCGGCAAGTTCGCCCACCAGCCGGCCCTCGTTCATCACGTGGATCCGGTCGCACATGCCAAGCAATTCTGGCATTTCCGAGGAAATCATCAGGATACCCTTCCCGGCCGCGGCCAGTTCGTTGATGATCTTGTAGATTTCATACTTGGCACCGACATCGATGCCGCGCGTGGGTTCGTCGAGGATCAGGATCTGCGGGTCGGCGAACAGCCATTTCGACAGCACGACCTTTTGCTGATTGCCGCCCGACAGGTTCATGACCTTCTGTTCCACGGTGGGCGATTTGATGTTCATCTGCCGGCGATACCGCCCGGCGATCCGGCTTTCGGTGTGGTCGTTCACCACCATCCGCCGGGCGATGCCGGCCAGATTGGCCAGCGAGATGTTGCGGCGGATGGTTTCGTCCAGAATCAGGCCGTAATGCTTGCGGTCTTCGGTCACATAGCAGATGCCGGCATCGATCGCCGCCCGCACCGTGGTGGCGTTGACCGGCCGGCCATTCACCAGAACCTCGCCCGCCGCGAACCGGCCCCATGACCGGCCGAAAATGCTCATCGCAAGCTCGGTGCGCCCGGCGCCCATCAACCCGGCAATGCCCACCACCTCGCCGCGCCCGACCTTGAAGCTGACCTGATCGACCACGATCCGGCCGGCATGCTGCGGGTGGTGAACCGTCCAGTCGCGCACCTCCAGAACCGGTGGCGCGTCGGTTACCACCGGCGGTGCGGTGCGTGGCGGAAACCGGTCGTTCAGCGCCCGGCCCACCATGTCGCGGATGATCTCGGCTTCGGCGATCGGGCCGCCGCTGCAATCGATCGCCCGCACCGAGCTGCCGTCGCGGAGCACGGTGATCCTGTCCGCCACCTGTGCGACCTCGTTCAGTTTGTGCGAAATCAGGATCGACGAGATGCCCCGGGCCTTGAACCCGACCAGAAGCTTCAGCAGCGCGTCGCTGTCGGTCTCGTTCAGGCTGGATGTCGGCTCGTCCAGGATCAGCAGCCGCACCTTCTTGGACAAGGCCTTGGCGATCTCGACCAGTTGCTGCTTGCCCATCCCCAGATGGGTCACCAGCGTCGCCGGGCTTTCCGTCAGCCCGACCCTGGCCAGAAGCTCGTCGGTGCGCCGAAAGGTTTCCGGCCAGTCGATCACGCCGCGCTCGGCGCATTCATTGCCAAGGAAGATGTTCTCGGCAATCGACAGCAACGGCACCAGGGCCAGTTCCTGATGAATGATGACGATGCCCAGCGCTTCCGACTGGCGGATCGACCGGATGGCACGTTCCTCGCCATCGAAGACGATCCGCCCGTCATAGCTGCCATGGGGGTAGACCCCGCTCAACACCTTCATCAAGGTCGATTTGCCGGCGCCGTTTTCGCCGACGATGGCGTGGATTTCGCCATGGCCGACACGGATATCGACATTGTCGAGCGCCTTCACACCCGGGAATGCCTTGGTGATCCCGTGCATTTCAAGCAGAGCGTCCACGATCTGCGGGGATGTCCCGGTCATTGTTGAAAAAGGGAGAGCGGCGTTGCTCGCCTTGAGCCGTTAGGCTCGGGGTGTCGAATCCTCA
>NZ_BMDZ01000101.1 GCF_014636235.1 Tistrella bauzanensis | reverse complement strand
GGGCCATCAGCGCGCAATCCCGTTGAAACCAACGGAATCATCGCACCGCTCGCACGCTGGGGAAAGTCCGACAGGCTGCTAGAACCCGCGCTGGCGCCAGCGCCCGAAGATGGCCGATCAGCGCCTCCGGCGGCAGATAGCCATGCTTCACGAACACCCGGTCGACCGGCACCAGACAGCGATCCGCGCGCCGCGGGGTCCAGCCGATCTGGGCCGCGAACGGCACCTTGTCCTCGTCATGCAGCTCCAGGGTCGCCACGGAAGGATAGCGCCGGGCAAGGCCGGTCAGACAGGCGACAAGGCTGGCGGGCGGGGCAAAGGTTTCCTGCACATCCACCACCAGCAGAACGGTCGAATGGCGGTCGGTCACAAGATCCTCTCATCGTCCGGTGGCGGCGGGCCGGGCTTATGGCGGCGGGTTGGGCGTCATGCCGGTGCAGGGTGTTTCTGGTGCACTGCGATGTTTTTCTTCGCATTTGCGGTAGAGACGCCAGCTTCATATTCCACGAAACGGTGCTGCATCAAAAGACCATTGCGCGTGTGGCATCGGATGGTAACACTGTTTTGCACGAACAATGGCGACGGCCGACGGTGATCCGCGGCAGGGCCTGGCGGTTTTGCGCGCCCGGCCTGCGGTGACCACCGGAACGATGCCGTGCCGGTCATGCGGGAGGCTGCGGGCCATGCCGGCAGAGGGCAGGGCCGGGGGCATTCCCGCGTTTGAGGAAATGCCGTATGCCGCAGTCATCCAGCCCGCGTGAGGCCATCAGCGCCAACACGAGCGTCGAACATGATGCCGAGCCCTATTGGGCCGGGTCCTATCCGCCGGGCGTGACCTGGCGGCTGCCGCTGAAGCCGCGGTCGGTGACCGGTCTGTTGGCCGGCGCGGTGGCGAAATACGGCCCGCAGCCGCTGGTGTCGTTTGGCGATGCCACCTTCACCTATGACGATATCGACCGGCTGTCGGATCGTGCAGCCGCCGGGCTCCGGCGGCTGGGGGTGGGCCCCGGCCGGCAGGTCGGCCTGTATCTGCCCAACACGCCGGTCTACCCGATCATGTTCTTCGGCGCGTTGAAGCTGGGCGCGCGGGTGGTGAATATGAGCCCGCTCGACGCCCCGCGCGAACTGCGTCACAAGATCGAGGATGGCGAGGTGTCGGTGTTGGTGACGCTGGCCCTGCCGCCCTTTGCCGACACGGCGCTGAAGCTGCTGGCCGAGACCGATGTCACCGATCTTGTCATGGCGCGGCGCGCCGACGCCCTGCCGGGCGACGGCCCGCTGCCCTGGCCCGGCGGTGATGATCCCCATATCCACGACCTTCAGGATCTGCTGGCCTGCTCCGATCCGATCACCCCGGTCGATGTCGCCGACCCGGTGAACGAGGTCGCGGTGCTGCAATATACCGGCGGCACCACCGGCGTGCCGAAGGCGGCGATGCTGACCCACAGCAATCTGGTCATCTCCACCGAAATGCAGAACGCCTGGACCATGACGGGCGACGAGCCGATCCTGAAGGTCGGCGACGAAACCATGTTGCTGGTCCTGCCGCTGTTCCACATCTATGCGCTGTCGCCGTGCTTCCTGCGTTCGGTCGATTGCGGCTGGCATGTCGTTCTGCATCCGCGCTTCGACGCGGCGACCGTGCTGAAGGATCTGGTCGACCGCAAGGTGACGATCTTCCCCGGCGTGCCCACCATGTACACCGCCCTGATGGGTCTGCCGCAGTTCAAGACCGCCGATCTGTCCTGTCTGCGCAGTTGTGCGTCTGGTGGTGCGCCGCTGCCGGTCGAGGTGCGGGAGGCGTTCGAGCGCGCGACCGGCATTCCGGTGCTGGAAGGCTGGGGCATGACCGAAACCTCGCCCGCCGGCACCGGCAGCCCGATGATCGAGGGGTATCGTGCGCCGCGTGGATCCTGCGGCCTGCCGCTGCCGGGGCTGATCCTCGAAATCGTCGACCTCAACGACCCGCTGAAGCTGCTGCCGCCGGGCGAGACCGGCGAGTTGTGCATCCGTGGCCCGAATGTGATGAAGGGCTATTGGAAGCGGCCCGAGGCGACCGAGGACGCCTTTGCCGGCGGCCGCTTCCACACCGGCGATGTCGGCTATATGGACGAGAAGGGCTATCTGTTCCTGGTCGACCGCAAGAAGGACATGATCCTGTCGGGCGGCTTCAACGTCTATCCCCGCGTGATCGAGGAGGCGATCTACGAACATCCCTCGGTTGCCGAGGTGATCGTGATCGGCGTGCCCGACAGCTATCGCGGGCAGGCGGCCAAGGCCTTCATCAAGCTGAAGGACGGCGCCGACGAACTCTCGCTCGATGCGCTGAGGGATTTCCTGACCGACAAGATCGGCCGTCATGAACTGCCGGCGGCGGTGGAATATCGCGACGACCTGCCCAAGACGCCGGTCGGCAAGCTGTCGAAGAAGGAACTGGTCGCGGAAGAGCGCGCCAAATGGGCGGCGACGCAGGCGGCTGCCGAGCAGCGCGCCCGGGCTTGACGGACATACGGGCTTGACGGACATCCGGGCTTGCCGACGAAACCCAACTGTCAGCCGATCAGGCGCGTGGCGGCGGCGATGATCCGGCTGACCACCGGGCGTGGCCGCTCGATCGCGAAAAAGTGGCCGCCGGGCAGGGTGACCTGATTGAAGCCGGCGGCGCCGTAGCCGCGCCATTCCGCCATGGCTGTGGCCGGCGCTGCGCGGTCGGCGTCGCCTGAGAACGCGAGCAGCGGGCAGGGCAGGGGCGGGCGCCCGGCGCTGATGGCGGCAAAGTCGGTGATATAGTCGGCGCTCAACCTGAAATCGCCCCGCATGATCCGGATATAGTGCTGGCGCATCGAGGGGTCGTTGCGCACCGTCACCGGCGTGCCGCCATAGGCGCGGTCGAGCCCGTCGAAGAACGCGTCATCGTCCAGATCCAGCATGCGCGCGGCCGGGGTGGACAGATGCGGTGGCACCCGCGCGCCCAGCACCAGCAGTAGCGGCGGTTGCCCCGCCGCCACCAGCCGGTGTGCCACCTCCAGCGCCACCAGCGTGCCCATGCTGTGGCCATAGAGCACGACGGGTGATGTCGCGCCGCCGGTCTCGGGATCGGTCAGGACCGACGCCACGGCATCGGCAACCGCCGCGATCGAGACCGTCGGCGCCTCGGTCAGCCGCTGGTCGCGGCCCGGCATCTGCAGCACCGCCAGTGCCGCGGCATCGCCGGCCACAACCTGCCAGGGCCTGAAGGCGGCGGTGCTGCCGCCGGCATGGGGGTAGCAGATCAACCGGAAGCCGGATGTCGCGGCATCGCCCGCCGCCCCGGCACGCGCGGTGCCGACCAGCCATCCCGCCGGATCGATCCGGGACCAGGTATTGCGCGGCGGACGGAGTGAGATCATCGGCGGACACCTTGACGAAGCGCGGCCGGCCAGACGGCGACGGCGTTCATGATGCCGCAAACATCGATGAACATGCAAAAGGCCCGGTTCCGAAGAACCGGGCCTTTTGCGCGCTGGTTGGTGGTCTTGGAGGATGCGGCGGCGCCTGAACGCGCTGCGACGTGGCGATGCAGATTGACATATGTTCAGCATATGCCAACATGGTCTCTCCACCATGGAGGTGCCCTATGGCCCGTACCGTGTCCATCTTTCGCAACAACCGTAACCAGGCGATCCGCTTACCCAAGGATTTCGAGTTCCACGGGGTGACGGAGCTGACCATCGAACGAGAGGGCGATACCATCCTGCTGCGTCCAGTCCGGCCCGACTGGCTTTCGCTCGCCCAGGAACCGGTCGCGGATGCGGATTTCCTCAGCGAGCGGCCCGACCTCATCGAAGAGGGGCGTTTCTCTCTTGATGAAAATGGAGAGCATTGATGTCTGCCGTCTATATGCTCGACACCAATATCTGCTCCTTCATCATGCGCGAGCGTCCGGTCTCCGTTCTTGAACGTTTGCAAGAGGTGGCAGCAAGCCAGCATCAGATCGTCATTTCGGTCATCACCTACTACGAAATGTTGCTCGGCACCGTCGGCCGCAACGCCTCCCCCCGTCATGCGCGGCTGGTGGAAGCTTTCGTTGCCCGTCTCTCCGCTATCCTGCCATGGGACGCGGGGGCTGCGGAACACGCCACGCTCGTCAAGCAGGGTCTTGCCGCGAAGGGCACGCCCATCGGCGGCAATGACATCATGATTGCGGGCCATGCGCGGGCGTTGGAATGCGTGCTGGTGACGAACAAAACCCGCGAGTTCGCGCGGGTCGAGGGGCTGAAGATAGAGGACTGGGCGACAAAATGAGCCCAGCGGCCATGATCAGCCGAATCAACCAGTCGAATGGCGTTCATGATGCTGCAAACACCGGCCGACATGCAAAAGGCCCGGTTCCGAAGAACCGGGCCTTTCACGAACTGGCTGGGGGACTAGGATTCGAACCTAGGTTGACGGAGTCAGAGTCCGTAGTCCTACCGCTAGACGATCCCCCATCAGGACTGCGCCATCGAAACACAGGTTATGCCGAGTGTTGCGGCCGTGCCCGGTGTTGCGGTGGCGCCGGGCAATGTTCAGTGCCCCGCGTCGTGTGGCGGAAACTAATAAGACTGTTTGGGGATGTCAAGGCGCCTTTCGGCATTTTCATGATGCCCCACAATCAGGGCCGCGCCGGCGATGGTGGTGCCGTTCCGCGGTCCCCCGCACCGATGGGCCGACAGGTCCGGCTGGCGCCGTGGCCGTTCGGGACAATCACCGCCGCAATGCTTTCAAAGCCGGGGGAAAGGCGTTAGAACCAGACTTGAGACAGTCTCCCCATCCGGGGCGACGGTGATGAGTTTTTAGTTGAACGGCGTGGGTGCGGGAGGTTTCCGGTGCCCGCGGACGGGATGACCAGTGACGCAAGATCCAGAGGACCGTGCCGCGACGCGCTGGCGGCGGCGGCGGCGATCGCGTCGCGGCCGCCGAAAGCCGGCAGGTGCTGCCGCAGCCGCCGTGACGGCTGCTGACCAGAGCCGGCCGCCATCGGCGCTGCCCGGGGCCGGCGCCGGTGCACCCGACGATCCAGACACCGCAGCCGCTGTGCCGGCGGCTGCGGTGCGCCCGCATGCATCGGTGCCGGCACGGCCCGCCGCGGCGATACCGGCGCCGGTGACCTCGCCGGTTCCAACGGCGGCACAGGTTTCCGTGCCCCATCACAATCCGTCGCCGCCCTTCGCGGCGCTGGATCTTGGCACCAACAACTGCCGCCTGCTGATCGCCCGGCCGTCTGGCGACGATTTCGTCGTGCTGGACAGTTTTTCGCGCATCACCCGCCTGGGGGAAGGCGTCGAGGCAAGCGGCATGCTGCTGGATGCCGCCATCGACCGCACCGTGCGGGCGCTGAAGGTCTGCGGCGCCAAGCTGCGCCGCTGGCCGCTGGCCGGCGTGCGGCTGGTGGCGACCGAGGCCTGCCGCCGTGCCGGCAATGCCGACGTCTTTCGCGCCCGCGTTGCCAGTGAGGCCGGGCTGGAGCTTGAGATCATTCCGGCGGACGAGGAAGCGCGGCTGGCGGTGATCGGTTGCGCGCCGCTGATCGACCGGCAGGCACGACGGGTGATCGTGGTCGATATCGGTGGCGGGTCGACCGAGTTGACCGTGATCGAACCCGATGACAGCCTGGCCGATGGCCTGCGCCGGATCGACTGGGTGTCGCTGCCGCTGGGCGTGGTGACCATGGCCGACCGCTTCGGTGGTGGCGATGTGCCAGCCGCGACCTATCGCGCGATGCGGGCCGAGGTGTCGGGGCGGTTGGTCGATCTGGCGGCGCGGGTGGCGGTTGGCGACCATATCGCGGCTGGTGCCGTGCAACTGGTCGGCACCAGCGGCACCCTGACCACGCTGGCCGGGGTGCATTTCGATCTGGCGAGCTATGATCGTGGCCGGGTCGATGGCCGGCAGGTGACGGTGGCCGGCATCCGCGAGACGGCGGAACGCCTGCGGGCCATGGATCTGGCCGATCGTGGGCGCCATCCTTGTGTCGGGCGGTCGCGGGCCGATCTGGTGGTGCCGGGGGCGGCGATCCTGGAAGGGGTGTGCGATGCCTTTCCGGTCACCGGGTTGACCGTCGCCGATCGCGGCCTGCGCGAAGGCATGTTGTACGAGATGATCGCGGCTCACCGGTCCAGCCGTCGCAGGCCCGACCGGCGTGGCGGCGGCGGTCGGCGGACGTGACCGCCGGAATTGGAGAGATGACGCGATGACCACGGGCAAGAGCGGACGCGGTGGCCGCGGCGGTGGTGCCGGCCGGGGCGGCGGGCGCGGTGGCGACCCGATCGCGGGCCAGCGCATCGTCAAGCAGCGGGTGCGGACCAACAGCAAGCGCACCGCCTCATCGGCGCGCTGGCTGGAACGGCAGTTGAACGACCCATACGTGGCGGCGGCGAAGCGCGAGGGCTACCGGTCTCGCGCCGCCTTCAAGATCATTCAACTCGACGAGAAATATGGCCTGCTGCGCCCGGGCCAGCGGGTGGTCGATCTCGGTGCCGCCCCCGGCGGCTGGACGCAGATCGCGGTCGACCGCACCCGGGCCGGCCGCGCCGGTGGTGGCCGCGTGGTCGGCATCGACATCCTGCCGGTCGAGCCGATCGAGCATGCAACGCTGATCGAACTCGATTTTCTCGATCCCACCGCGCCGGATGTGCTGAAGCAGGCGCTGGGCGGCCCCGCCGATGTCGTGCTCTCGGACATGGCCCCGCCGACCAGCGGCCATCAGCAGGTCGACCATCTGCGGATCATGCATCTTCTTGAAATCGGCCTCGATTTCGCGACCGACGTGTTGAGCGAGGATGGCGCCTTCGTCGCCAAGGTGTTCCGTGGCGGTGCGGAAGGCGAGCTTGTGAAGCGCATGCAGCGCCTGTTCCGGACCGTGCGCCATATGAAGCCGCCATCCAGCCGGGCGGAAAGTTCGGAAATGTATGTCGTCGCCCAGGGCTTCCGGACCGAAGCCGCCGCCGCCGAGCGGGCGCGCGTGCAGAGCGGTGAAGACCACCGGATGAGACCCGACGCGACCGACTGACCCCATGGCCGGCGGGCTGCATCCGGGCGTCGCTCTGGCCCGCATGCAGCCGGCGAGGGGCGGCCCTGCGTTCATGCCCGCAGAAACCGGCTTCATGCGCGGGCGCATCGGTGTATATTGCGCGCCCATACACGGTACGCGCTGTTCACCCGCCGCACTCGGCCCGATCCTTTTCGGTCCGGGTTTTCCGCGTACCCGTCAGGCCGGTTGCCATCCCAGGCGCCGGCCCGGCGTCCAAGGCCCGAGAACGTGAGGCCCAGACCGATGACGATCCGCGAAGCCCTGACCTTCGACGATGTCCTGCTCGTGCCTGCCGAGTCGGATGTCCTGCCCGCCCAGGTGCAGACCACGACCCGGCTCACCCGCAACATCGAACTCGGCATTCCCCTGGTCTCCGCCGCCATGGACACGGTGACGGAAAGCGGCCTCGCCATCGCCATGGCGCAGCTTGGCGGGCTTGGCGTGGTGCACAAGAACCTCGACATCGACGCCCAGGCCGGCGAGGTGGCCAAGGTGAAGAAGTTCGAGGCCGGCATCGTCGTCAACCCGGTGACCATTCGCCCGGATGCGCGTCTGGCCGATGCCCATGAGCTGATGATCCGCCACAAGATCAGCGGCATTCCGGTGACCGAGGCCTCGGGCAAGCTGGTTGGTATCCTCACCAACCGCGATGTCCGCTTCGCGACCGACCCGCGCCAGCCGATCCACGAATTGATGACCCGCGAGAACCTGATCACGGTGACCGAGGGCGTCAGCCGGGAAGAGGCCAAGCGCCTGCTGCACCGCTATCGGATCGAGAAGCTGATCGTCGTCGACGACCAGTACCGCTGCGTCGGTCTGATGACGGTGAAGGACATCGAGAAGGCGCAGGCCTTCCCGAATGCCTGCAAGGACGATCAGGGCCGTTTGCGGGTCGGTGCCGCGATCGGTGTCGGCGCCGACGGTGCCGCGCGGGCCGAGGCGCTGATCGCTGCCGGCGTCGATCTGCTGGTGGTCGATACCGCCCACGGCCACAGCCGCGGCGTGGTCGATGCGGTCCGCCGCGTGCGCCAGATGGCGGGCAGCTTCGACGTGGTGGCGGGCAATATCGCGACCGGTGCGGCCGCGGAAGCGCTGATCGCCGCCGGTGCCGACGCCGTGAAGGTCGGCATCGGTCCGGGCTCGATCTGCACCACCCGCGTTGTGGCTGGTGTGGGCGTGCCGCAGTTGACCGCGATCATGGATTGCGCAGCCGTGGCGCGGAAGCACGGCGTGCCGCTGATCGCCGATGGCGGCATCAAGTTTTCGGGTGATCTGGCCAAGGCGCTGGCCGCCGGCGCCAATGCCGCGATGATGGGCTCGCTGCTCGCCGGCACCGACGAGGCACCGGGCGAAGTGGTGCTGTATCAGGGCCGGTCCTACAAGTCGTATCGCGGCATGGGCTCGGTGGGCGCCATGGCCCGCGGTTCGGCCGATCGCTATTTCCAGCAGGAAATCAAGGACACGCTGAAGCTGGTGCCGGAAGGCGTCGAAGGCATGGTGCCCTACAAGGGCCCGGTGGCCGGCGTGGTCCATCAACTGGTCGGCGGCCTGCGCGCGGCCATGGGCTATACCGGTGGCCGCACCATCGCCGACCTTCAGGACCGCGCCGAATTCGTGCGGATCAGCGGCGCGGGCTTGCGCGAAAGCCATGTCCATGACGTGACCGTCACCCGTGAGGCGCCGAATTATCGTCAGGCCTGACGACGCGTTCATCCGGCCTGATCCGGACTGACGGGGCGGGTGCCTGGCCGGGCGCCCGCCCTGACTTGTTACCGAACCGGCTGTTGCCATGTTATTCCTCTGCCCTCCATCCTATCTGTCCGCCCGTCGGACCCGTTCAGGAGCCTGACCGCCCATGACACCCGCTGCCCGCGTCGATGCCGCGATCGAGCTTCTGGACGTGATCCTGCGTGAAACCCGTCCGGCCGATCAGGTGATCGCCCATTGGCTGCGTGGCCGCCGCTATGTCGGCTCGAAGGATCGCGGCTGGATCGTCGAGGCGGTCTATGCCTGCCTGCGCGAAAAGCAGCGCCTGGAATGGTGGGCGTCGCGCGCCGGCCTGCCGGCGAAGCCGCGCAGTCTGGTCATCGTCTGCCTGATGCTGATCGACCATCGCACCGGCAACGAGATGCCGGAGCTGTTCGACGGCTCGACCCATGGCCCCTCGCGGCTGTCGGATATCGAGCGGATGGCGGTGCAGGCGCTGCATGGTCAGGCCCTGGAATCCGACATCCAGCCCCGTGCCGTGCGCCTCAATCTGCCCGGCATGGCGCTGGACCGGCTGATCGCGCGGTTCGGCGACCGGCTGGATGCGGTGGGCGAGGCGATGAACGCGCCGGCGCCGGTCGATCTGCGCGCCAATCTGCTGAAGGTCGACCGCGAGACCGTGCGCACCATGCTGGCCAAGGAAGGCGTGATCGCCGAACCGACGCCATTCTCGCCCATGGGTCTGCGGCTGGAACGGCGGATGCCGATCTTCCATACCCGCGCCTTCAGCAACGGCCTCGCGGAAGTGCAGGACGAGGGCTCGCAGCTGGTGGCGCTGCTGGTCGATGCCAAGCCCGGCGATCAGGTGGCGGATTTCTGCGCCGGCGCCGGCGGCAAGACGCTTGCCATGGCCGCGACCATGGCCAATAAGGGCCGGATCATGGCGCTCGACGTGTCGGAGGCGCGGCTTGAGCGGATGTCCGACCGCATGCGCCGGGCAGGGGCTCATAATATCGAGCGTCGCACGCTGAAGCATGAGCGCGACTCCTGGGTGCGCCGCCACAAGCTGAAATTCGACCGGGTGCTGGTCGATGCCCCCTGCACCGGTTCCGGCACCTGGCGCCGCTCGCCCGATGCGAAGTGGAAGCTGACCGAGCAGACCATCACCGAACTGGTCGACCTTCAGGCCCGCATCCTGGACAGTGCCGCCCGGCTGGTGAAGACCGGCGGCCGGCTGGTCTATGCCACCTGTTCGCTGCTGCCCGAAGAGAACGAGGCCCAACTCGCCCGTTTCCTCGACAGCCATGCCACGGAATTCCGCCAGCTCGACGCGCGTGAGATCCTGCCGGCCGATCTGGCGGCCGGGCTCGGTCTCGCCGGCCCCGAAATGGCGCTGGACCCTGCCGCACATGGCACCGACGGCTTCTTCGCCGTTGCCTTCGAACGTATCGCCGATCCTGAGGGCACCGAGCCGCCGCGTCGTCGCCGCGACGATGTCGACGAGATCGACGTCGATGGCGACGACGATATGGACGGTGAAGACATCATGGACGGTGAAGACATCGATGACGGCATCGATGCCGACGACATCGACGGCGACGCCGCACGTTAGGGCATACTGCCAGTCTGCTCCGCTTGTCTGCCGATATAGGGCGCCCGTAGGATAATGGGCGCCCTATTGGCGATAACGGGGGGAGACCATCATGAACAAGACGCTGCTGACATCAGACGGCGCCCGGATCAGCTATGTCGACGACGGTGCCGGCGAGGTTCTGATCCTTCTGCATGGCTGGTCGCAGTCTGCCGCCATGTTCCGTCACCAGATCGCCGAATTCAGCCGGACCCGGCGGGTGATTGCGCCGGATTTCCGGGGGCATGGCACGTCGCCGGATGCGGCGCATGGTCATCGCATCTATCGCTTCGCCGCCGATATCGCCGAACTGATGGCGCAGGAGCGGATCAGCCGGGCGACGATGCTGGGCTGGTCGATGGGCGCCTCGGTGCTGTGGGCCTATATCGACATTTACGGCACCGCCGCGATCGACCGCTGCATCTTTGTGGATGAGCCGGCGTCGGTTATGCGCCAGCCCGACATGGCCGACGACGACATGGCCGATGCCGGCGCCCTGTTCGACGCGGCGACCATGGTCACCATTGCCGCCCAGCTTGCCGGTCCTGAAAGCCACATCGCCCGTGAAGCCTTCCTCGACGGCATGATCACCGAGGGCATCGCCTCGGATCTGCGCCGCTTTCTGCTGGACGAAAACTGCCGGCCGGATGCCCGCAGCATCGCGTCGCTGTTCGTCGATCATTGCTCGATCGACTGGCGCGACCTGTTTCCCCGCATCGACCGGCCGGTGCTGGTGATCGCCGGCCGGGTCAGCCATGTCGGCGTCCGGTCGCAGGAATGGATCTGCACCCAACTCCCCAATGCCACGCTGGTCGTATTCGATGAACATGATGGTGGCGCGCATTTCCCGTTCATCGAGGCGCCGTCGGTCTTCAACGCCGTGCTGGCCGATTTCCTGGCGCCGGCCTGACATGACGCCATCATGACAAAGCATGGAACCAGCGGCCCGCCTGCCTGTTGATCCGTCGAGCGATCATCAATGACGGAGGGTCCGGCCATGGCGGGCGCCAGGCCAACGCCAGACCACGAGTTGTCCGACCGAGAGGCGTCCGGCCATGCCGGGCGGGCCGAAGCCGCGACGCTGGCGAAGCTCGCTTTGGGCATGACGCTGTTCGGCTCGGCGACGCCGGTCTCGAAGGTCGTCACCGGCGCGATGCCGGTGTTCGTGGGCGGCGCGCTGAGGGTGGCGATCGGGGCGCTGGTGCTGATGCCGGCGGTGTGGCGCCATCGGCAAGACATCGCATCCATCGACCGGCGGGGCTGGATCCTGATCGGGCTGATCGCGTTGTTCGGCATGTTCGGTTTCACCGCCTTCATGCTCTATGGCATGAAAATGGTTTCAGGCGTGGTCGGTGCGGTGGTGATGAGCACCACCCCCGCCGTGACGGCCGCGGCATCGGTCCTGTTTCTGCGCGAACGCGCCGGCTGGCGCATCCTTGGCGGCATCGCATTGGCGGTGGCTGGTGTGCTGGTGCTGCAACTGGGATCGGCCGATGGCGGCGGCACCGGCGGCGGCGGAGCGGATGGCGCAGCGTCGGGCGCTGGTGGCCAATGGCTGGGCGCCAGCCTGATCTTTGCGGCGGTGTGCTCCGAAGCCGCCTATACCCTGCTTGGCAAACGTGCCTCCAGCCGGATCGATCCTGTGCTGGTCGCGGCATTGGCGGCGCTGATCTCGCTGCCGGCCTTCGTGCTGCTGGCAGTGTGGCAGTGGCCGGGTTTCCAGCCGGAGCAGGTCTCGACCGGCGCGTGGCTGGCGGTGCTGTGGTACGGGGCCGGCACGCTCGCACTCGGCAGCTGGCTCTGGTATGCGGGCGTGGCCCGGGCGCCGGGGGCGGTGGCGGCCGGTTTCATGGGGCTGATGCCGGCATCGGCGCTGATCCTGTCCTATGTGCTGCTGGGAGAGCCGTTCCGCGTTATCCATCTGGTGGGCTTTGCGATCGTCTTCGCCAGCGTGCTGATGATCGGCTGGGAACATGCCCGCATGGCTCGGGCGTCAGATCGCAAGGCCGGGGAGTAACCATCTCATGGAGACCATGGAGATTGTGATCCGTCTGGGCGTCGCGACCGGCGCCGGCCTGCTTCTGGGTCTGGACCGCGAATTGCGCGGCGTCTCGGCGGGCATCCGCACCCATGCGCTGGTGGCGATGAGTTCAGCCCTGATCACGGTCTCGGCGCTGATGCTGTATAATGACATGCGCACTGACGGCCGGGCCGATGTCGACCCGTTGCGTGTCGTTCAAGGGCTGGCGCAGGCGATCGGCTTCGTTGCCGCTGGCGCCATTGTGGTATCGAAGACCTCGGTCCATAACCTGACATCGGCTGCCAATATCTGGTTGGCTGCGGCGATCGGCATCGCCGCCGGGGCCGGGCAGATGGTGCTGGTGGCGGTGGGCGTGGGCTTCGGCGTGGTCATCGTCACCCTGGTCCGGGTGCTGGAACGCTTCATTCCCGGCAGCGAGAAGGGGGATGGGTGACACAGCCGCTCACAGGGCAACGAGTCCAGGTTAACGCGCTTGCAGAGCCGCCATGAGGTATTGTGTGTCCCACGTAGCAAGTTTGCGCCTGGC
>NZ_BMDZ01000100.1 GCF_014636235.1 Tistrella bauzanensis | reverse complement strand
TGAGGATTCGACACCCCGAGCCTAACGGCTCAAGGCGAGCAACGCCGCTCTCCCTTTTTCAACAATGACCGGGACATCCCCGCCCCGTGTGCTGAGCACATGCAGCATGCCGCCATGAAGCGACACGAAGGACTTCACGATCGACAGCCCGAGACCAGTGCCTTCCTGGCGCCGGACCATCGGGTCGATATCGATGCGCTTGAACGGCTGAAACGCGCGCGGGATCTCGTCCTCCGCCATGCCGCGGCCGTTGTCGGTGACGGTCATCGTCAGCGATCGGTCGGGCATCAGCCGCACGACCAGTGATATACGGCCGCCATCGGGCGTGAACTTCACGGCATTGGTCAGCAGGTTGATGAGAACCTGACGCAGCTTGCGGCTGTCACAGTTGACCGCGACCGGTCGGGACGGTGTCATCAGGTGCAGGACGTGCCCGGCCTTGCGGGCCCGGCCCGAGATCATGGCGATGGCGGGCCGGACGACATCGTCGACCATCACCACCTCTTCATCCAGCGTCGCCTCGCCGGCCTCGATCCGCGCCAGATCGAGCAGATCGTTGATCAGCTCCAGCAGATGGCTGCCGGCATGGGCGATGTCGCCGGCATACTCCATCTGCTTGGGTACCAGCGGCCCGAAGATCTGTGCCTTCAGTGTCTCGGCCATGCCGATGACCGCGTTCAGCGGCGTGCGCAACTCGTGGCTCATATGGGCGAGAAAGGCGGTCTTGGCGTGATTTGCCGCCTGGGCTTCATCGCGCGCCCGCGCCAGATCCTCTCGTGCATGCGCAAGTTCGTTGACCCGTGCCGACAGCAGGGCGCGCTTGCGGATCAGCGACCGCAGCGTCCGGCGATTGACCTCCAGCGCCAGCAGCATCGACAGCAGCAGCAGGGCCGCCACCGCTTCAGGCCACATCATCGCCAGCACCGATGCCTGGGTCTGCCTGAGATCGGTGACGTGCACCAATGTCCAGGGGGTGCCGGCGATCGGCCGGGTGAAGAGCGCCATGCCATTGGTGGCCCGAATGGTGCCATCATCGCCGGCGGTGCGGGCATCGGCAAACGATCCCCGTGCGCCAGACGCCTGCCACACGGCGTCGATGGTCTGCCCTGCCACCGGCAGCACCGCTCCGCCTGTGTGGGATGAGCCTGCGGGAGATAAGCCTGCGGGGGATAAGCCTGCGGGACTGGCATCGGCCGCCGTCACGATCTGTCCGGCATCATCCACCAGCATCGGCGTGCCGGCGGTGGTGCCGATCTGCCGCAGCATCGACGCGATGGCGGCAATGGTGACGTCGAGGGCGATGACACCCCGGAACCGGTCATCGGCCAGAACCGGCCTGACCAGGGTCACCACCGGCCCCCTGCCTGCGGCATCGTCATGAGGGGCGGTCCAGAACTGCCGGCCGGTGGGGTTGACGGCCGGGCGTGCGGGCGTCAGCACCGCGCCGGTCAGAAGATCGTCGTGGAACCGGGTCTGCGACGATGGCCCATAGGGATAGAGCATCAGGAAGCCCAGATCCGAGATGTAGTAGATCCAGGCGGCTTCGGGCAACTGACGCAGGGCCTGCAGCATGAACGGCTCGATCCGCGCCGCGGCCGCGACCTCCGCCGCCATCACCATCGCCCGGTCGGGATCGCGGTGCAGGCGACCGGTCAGCCGGCCCGAGATACCCGCGCCGGGTGGCACCTGGAACATCGGCATTGTTCCGCCGTCATCCCCGGCTCCCACCGGTCCGTCCGGCAGCATCGGCAGCGGCTGGGCGGACCGGTCGGTGATCGCCATCGTGGCAGCAATGGCCAGGGCATCGACCTCGGCAGCCGCAATCCGCGCGCTGGTGGCGATCATCTCGGCGCCGGTCTGCAACCGGGCCTGGCGATCGGACATCAACCGCGCGAAACGTTCCTGGTACTGCACATAAAGACCGCCACCGGCCGAGAACAGCACGCAGCCATACACCACGGTTGCCAGCCACCCGGCCATTGGCCGGCGCGGCTGCCGTGACCGCGTCCGTGCCGCCGTGACAGCGGCCGGTGTCGGCTCGGTTGGTGTCTCAACAGTCATGAGCGAGACGCTACACGAGCGGATTGCGGCCGTCACCGGAAATGCCACGTAAACATCAGATATGTCTCGGATCGCGGTGCATATCGTCGGAATGTGTCGCAGGACCGCCGCAGTCGCCGCCGCCTTGGCAAGGCTGACGGGAAACCGCTGCCGCCAGAGGTTCTGCAACGGGCACTTCTCCGAGCTTCAGGCCCCCGGCTCTCAGCCCCGCATCCGATCGCCCTGATCAGCGGTCCCAGCCTTCCCGCGGGGTATCGGGCGTCCCGTAGGTCATCCGGCGTCCTTGGGATCATCGGGCGCTGTATCGCGTTCCCAGATCGGCGGCGGCCGGTTCATGGCGTCGAGCGCGCCTTCCAGGATGTAGCTGGCGGCAGCCTTGTCGACCAGTTCCGCCCGGCGCTTGCGCGACAGATCGGCATCGATCATGTGGCGCTGGACGGCGGCGGTCGACCAGCGTTCATCCCAGAACAGCATCGGCAGATCCAGATGCTCGGCCAGGTTCTGGCGGAACTGCCGGATCGACTGGCAGCGCGGCCCCTCGGTGCCGTCCATATTGACCGGCAGGCCGATGACCACGGCCACGACCGCGCGTTCGCGGACGATATCGACCATCCGCACAGCGTCGATCTTGAACTTGGTCCGGCGGATCAGCTCAAGCGGTGTCGCCACCTGCCGCCGCTCGTCGGACACCGCCACACCGATGGTCTTGGTGCCGACGTCGAGGCCCATGATCCGCCCGCGGGCGGGCAGGATACGGGCAAGCTGCCAAGGGCTGAGATCGGCCTCTGGGGCGGGGTTGCGGTTCGTCATGCCGGGTGCTACCTTGCCGCCTCGCTGCCGCTGAACGGGTGTGTCGAGAGCCGCCATCTGGCCGCTTTTCCGCCATGGATGTCAAGCACGGCGGGCATGCACACGCGAAGGTGCATGATCCGCCGTCGACCGGCCCGGGTAGGCGGCCGTCGTCAGGATTGACCGCCGGTTTTCGCGAAACCGACCGCTGGATTCAATGGAGTGGGCAGCGACGATGACGCTCGATCGAGCCGCCGTCAGGAAGATCGCCACCCTCGCCCGTCTGGACGTGCCCGAAGATGAGCTCGACGGCTATGCCCGCGAGCTGGGGGCCATTCTGGACTGGGTCGAGCTGCTGCGCGAGGTCGACACCCAGGGCGTCGCGCCGATGACCGGTGCCTCGGCCAAAGGGCTGCCGCAGCGCCCGGACGTCGTGACCGATGGCAATTGCCGCGACAAGGTGATGGCCAATAATCCGGTCGGCGACCCGGTGTTCTATGTGGTGCCGAAGGTGGTGGAGTGAGCGCGATGGCGACCCGAGCGACCGATTTCACCATTGCCACCGCCGCCGACGCCCTGGCGCGCGGCGCGGTGACCGCCCGCGACCTGACCCAGGCCCATCTGGACCGGATGGCCGAGACCCGCGAGCTGAACGCCTATGTCGCTGAAACCCCTGAGATCGCGCTGGCGCTGGCGGATGCCTCGGACGCCCGCCGCGCCCGGGGCGAGGCGCTGGGGCCGATGGACGGCGTGCCGATCGCGGTCAAGGATCTGTTCTGCACCGAGGGCGTCGCCTCGACCGCCTCGTCGGCGATCCTGGCCAATTTCGTGCCGCCCTACGAATCCACCGTCAGCGCGCGGCTGAAGGCGGCCGGCGCCGTGATGCTGGGCAAGACCAACATGGACGAGTTCGCCATGGGCTCGGCCAACATCACCAGCGTGCAGGGCCCGGTGCGCAACCCCTGGGGGCCGGATGGCGACAGCTTCCTGGTGCCGGGCGGCTCGTCAGGCGGCTCGGCGGCGGCCGTTGCCGCGCGCTCGGCGATTGCCGCCACCGGTTCGGATACCGGCGGATCGATCCGCCAGCCGGCGTCGTTCTGCGGTCTGGTCGGGTTGAAGCCCACCTATGGCCGCTGCTCGCGCTGGGGCATGATCGCGTTCGCTAGTTCGCTGGATCAGGCGGGGCCGATCACCCGCACGGTCGAGGACGCGGCGATCATGCTGGGCGCCATGTCCGGCCATGACCCGAAGGATTCGACGTCGGCCGAGATCGCGGTGCCGGATTTCCGCGCGGCCGTGAACCGGGGCGTCCGGGGCCTGAGGATCGGCGTTCCCAAGGAATACCGGGTCGACGGCATGCCGGCCGAGATCGAGGCCCTGTGGCAGCAGGGCATCGACATGCTGAAGGCCGCCGGTGCCGAGGTGGTCGAGATCAGCCTGCCACACACCCGCTACGCGCTGGCGACCTATTACATCGTGGCCCCGGCCGAGGCGTCGTCGAACCTGGCGCGCTATGATGGTGTCCGCTATGGCCACCGCACCCGCGCCAATGTGTCGAGCCTGGGCGAGATGTACGAGAAGTCGCGCGCCGAAGGCTTCGGTCGTGAGGTCAAGCGGCGGATCATGATCGGCACCTATGTGCTGTCGGCCGGCTATTACGACGCCTATTATCTGAAGGCTCAGCAGGTCCGCACCCGGATTGCCGGCGATTTCACCACGGCCTTCGAGCAGGTGGATGCGATCCTGACGCCGACCGCGCCATCGGCCGCTTTCCGCTTCGGCGAAAAGATGGACGATCCGGTGCAGATGTATCTGAACGACGTGTTCACGGTGCCGGCCAGTCTGGCCGGCCTGCCCGCCATCTCGGTGCCGGCAGGACTGTCGGCCGACGGCCTGCCGCTGGGCCTGCAGGTGATCGGGCGGTCGTTCGATGAAGAGACGGTGCTGGCCGTGGGCCGCGCGATCGAGCAGGCCTCGGGCTTCGACGCGGTGCCGGCCATGGTTCGGGGGACTGTCTGATGGGCCTGATCCGCGGCAACACGGGCGACTGGGAGATCGTGATCGGTCTTGAGGTCCATGCCCAGGTGTCGAGCAACGCCAAGCTGTTTTCCGGCGCCGCCACCGCCTATGGCGCCGAGCCCAACACCCAGGTGTCGCTGGTCGATGCGGCGATGCCGGGCATGCTGCCGGTGATCAATGAATGGTGCGTGGCTCAGGCGGTGCGCACCGGGCTGGCGCTGAACGCCCAGATCAACAAGCACTCGGTGTTCGACCGGAAGAATTATTTCTTTCCGGATCTGCCGCAGGGCTATCAGATCTCGCAGTTCAAGCAGCCGGTGGTGGGCGAGGGCGAGGTCGTTGTCGATCTGGACGACGGCGAGAGTGTGATCGTGCGCATCGAGCGCCTGCATCTGGAACAGGATGCCGGCAAATCGATGCACGACCAGCGGCCGGGCGAGACCCTGATCGATCTGAACCGGTCGGGCGTGGCGCTGATGGAGATCGTGTCGAAGCCGGATATGCGCGCCCCCGAACAGGCCGGTGCCTATATGCGCAAGCTGCGCACGATCCTGCGCTATATCGGCAGTTGCGACGGCAATATGGACGAAGGCTCGCTGCGCTGCGATGTCAATGTCTCGGTCCGCCGTCCGGGTGGCGAGCTTGGCACGCGCTGCGAGATCAAGAACCTGAACTCGGTCCGTCACATCATGAAGGCGATCGAGTATGAGGCGCACCGTCAGGTCGGTGTACTGGAGGACGGCGGCACCATCGTGCAGCAGACCCGGCTGTATGACGTGGCCAAGGGCGAGACCCGGGCGATGCGCTCGAAGGAAGACGCGCATGACTATCGCTATTTCCCCGATCCCGACCTGCTGCCGCTGATCTTCGACGACGCGTTCATCGAGACCCAGCGCGCGGCGCTGCCGGAACTGCCCGATGCCAAGAAGGCGCGCTTCCAGCAGCAGTATGGGTTGTCGGCCTATGACGCCGGTGTGCTGGTGGGTGAGCAGGCATCGGCCGCGTTTTTCGAGACGGCGGCTGCCGGGCGTGATGCCAAACTGGTCGCGAACTGGACGATCACCGAACTGTTCGGCGCGCTGAACCGGCTGTCGAAGGGCATTGAGGACAGCCCGGTGACCGCCGACAATCTGGGCGGGCTGGTCGACCTGATCCAGGACGGCACGATTTCCGGCCGTCTGGCCAAGGAAGTCTTCGCCGAGATGCTTGAGACCGGCGAGACCGCCGTGGCCGTGGTCGACCGCAAGGGGCTGAAGCAGGTCTCCGACGAGGGCGCGATCGCCGCGGCCATCGATCAGGTCATCGCGGCCAACCCCGACAAGCTCGCGGAATACAAAGGCGGCAAGACCAAGCTTGCCGGCTTCTTCGTGGGCCAGGTGATGAAGGCGACCGGCGGCAAGGCCAATCCGCAGGTGGTGAACAAGCTGCTGACGGAAAAGCTCGACGCCTGATGGCGCCGATCCTTCGGCGCAAGCGCCCGGCATGGGATCATGCCGGGCGTTTTGCGTTGATGGCGGCGATGTGCGGCGGCCGGGCGTGACCGATGCGCGCGGCAGCGGCCGATCGCTTGCCAAAGCCGCCGCGACCCGCCATGGTCTGGTCAGACGACGCACGTGACGCAACGCGCGCCCTGAGGTTTTGCCGCCAGATGCCACCCGGCCATCGCCAGATCAGACCCCATCCGCGCCGCCGGCTTTGCCGGGCGGCGATGGTTCTGCTGCTGGCGGCGCTGGCACAGATGATGGGCGTGATCGCCCATGCGCCGATGGCGCTGGCGATGGTCCTGTCCCCTGGACAGGTTCTGGAGATCTGTTCGCCCACGGCATCCGACAGCCGGCCCGACGATCGCGGTGCCGTGCCGGGTGCCGTCTGTCATGACTGTCTGGCGGCTCAGGCGGCGATGCCGCCGGCCGAGCCCGCGCCCCTGCCGCTGCCGGCGATGCGGCAGGCGGGCCCCGACCGGCCATGGCCGGCATCCCCTGTCGATATCACCGCCGCCGTGTCACCGGCGCCGGCACGCGCGCCGCCTGTCTTCGCGGGCTGACCCTGCAAGGATCACGGTCATTTCCATCGCGACGACAGGATACAGGTTCCATGTCCATCATCTCCCGCACCATCCGCGCCGGCATTGCCGGTGCCGCCCTGATGCTTGCCGCAGGTGCCGCTTCGGCCCATGATTACACGGCCGGCGATCTGCATATCGATCATCCCTGGGCGCGCGCCTCGGTGAATGTCGGCGGCACCGCCGGCGCCTTCCTCAGCGTTCAGAACCACGGCGCGGCCGCCGATCGGCTGGTTTCAGTGTCGAGCCCGGTTGCCGAGGCCGCCGAGATCCACGAGAGCTTCGAGGACAAGGGCGTGATGCGCATGCGCCATGTCGAGGGGATCGAGATTCCGGCCGGCGGCGAGGCCGTGCTGGCGCCCGGCGGCTATCACATCATGCTGATCAAGCTGAAACAGCCGCTGATGCCCGGCGACAAGGTGCCGGCGACCCTGACCTTCGAGACGGCCGGCACGGTCGATGTCGACCTGGTGATCGAGAAGCCGGGCGCGGGTGCGGCTGGCCATGATGCCCATGACGGCCATGGAATGAAGAAGACCGATCATTCGGCCCATTGATCAAGGCCGTCCTTCGGCCCAGGGAGCCGCGATGACCTCGGTTGCCATAACGATCCGGCCGGCGGTGATCGATGATGCCGATGCCATCAGCCGGATCACGCTTCAGGCCCTGCGCCAGACCAATGCGGCGGATTACACCGCCCAGGTCATCGCGGCGGTCGCGGCGAATTTTTCGCCCGCGGCCGTCGCCGCGCGCATGGCGAGCCGGCGGGTTCTGGTGGCTGTGGCGCAAACTGGCGTGATCGGCACGGCAAGTCTCGACGGGGCCACGGTGCGCAGCGTCTTCGTCCAACCGGACCGCCATGGTCAGGGTGCCGGCGCCGCACTGATGGCCGCGATCGAGCATCTGGCCCGGGCGGGCGGGCTGTCCCGGCTGGTCGTGCCATCCTCGGTCACGGCCGAAGGCTTCTATGCCACGCTCGGCTTCGTGGCGCTGCGCGACGAATACCATGGGGTCGAACGGACCATCGTCATGGAGAAGCGGCTATTGCCGCCGGCCTGATCGGATCGGCGGCGGCAGGCCCGGATTCGTCGTCCGGACTCGATGCTCAGACTGTGGTGATCATCTCGTCACCCGGACGACAATGCTCGTTGATGCCGCTGTCATTCGTCTTACAGGTGACTGCCGTTCCGCAGCAGTGTCATTGAAATTTCAATCCAAAAACGACTTCGGTCGTGAAATCCTGCAACCACTGCATTAGGCTTGACCGATCATAATCGCCTGAAGCGGATGGATCGTCATGGATAGCCCGATCGGAACCCCGGAGCGCCATCTGGCGCGTCTGAGCGTCGAGACTGCGTCGTCACCTCGGCGATATCAGAGCCGGGCGGCGAGGGTCGCCGAGAAACGGGCGTTACGCCAGAGCGGTCTCGCGGCATCGCAGGCAATTCCCTTCGCCGAGATGGCCACGGATCCGCTCTATCAGCGGATCGCCGCGGCGACCTGTCCGAAGGCTCTGAAGGCCGATCTCGCAGCCTTCGGCCTGGAGACTGCGGCCGAGGTCGCGGCCTGCAAGTCGCTCTCCGGCCTCAACAGGCTTCTGTCGCGCCGGGCGGGCAAGGGCGAGACGCCAGGCGAGGCGACACAGGATTTCTTTGGCCGGGCCCGACGTGAGGCGATCCGCGGCTACCGGCTGATGCGGCACATGCTGGCGGTCAAAGACCCGATGAACCAGGGGCTGCGCCATACAAGCTCCAGTTTGTCGGTGGAGATGGAGGAGGTGGTGCGGTCGGCGGGCGGGCAGGTCTATGCCAGGCCGTCGAGCCTGCAATCGAACCAGTCACCCGCCGCCTATCTGCGCTATCTCTATCGCATCGCCATGGGGTTGGACGAGGAGATCGGCATCATGCCGCCTGAGCAGGGGGCCCGCCGGCTGGAGATCCGGCGGCCGGATCTTGCCCGGCTCGTGCTGAGCGAAACCAATCTCAAGCAGGAAATCGCCACCATCGAGCTGGTCGACGAGGTGTTGGCGGCAGGGCTGGGCGCGATCGATATCCGCACGACCTTTTATCCGATCGCGCTGCCCTTCGATGAGCCGGCATCTGCGACGCGGGCGGCGCTCGCCCAGATCGGCGGGACGACGCTCAACGACGTCGGTGCGCAGACGTCCCGAAGTGTGTTCCCGCTCCGCGCCGATGTCTGCCTCGCCAGCGATCAGGCAGGGCTTCTGGGGCTGACCGGTGCTGTGGACGAGGCATCGGGCGGCGGCAGCGAAATCGCCCTGCTCATCGAGGACACCGGCATTCCTCCTGAGAGCCATCCGACCACTCTGGGTGGCCTCTACGGCGTGACGAACGAGTTGGAAACCAGTACGGTCGTCAAGCTGATGGCGCGCCTCGATCTGGACTTCGACCGGCTCGTCCAGTTGCTGGGGCTCTATGTCGTTCACCAGGAAAATGGTCGGCCGGTTGCCCCGAAGGATTACGCGACATCATTTCTCGACAATGAGGTGCCCTTCCAGCTCATCACCCGGGGCGGCCATACCTATGTCTATCTGTACAGCATCGATGTGGCGCCGCCCGAACTGCGCGGGTTCAACTATCTCGCGCGCCTGCATCACGCGACCGGGCTGGACTTTCATCATCTCAACTGGCTGCTGGCATTGCCGGGCGTGAGTGAGGCGGGCAATCCCGGGTCGGCGTGGGACAGGGTCGCCCGCCGGCATCTCACCGCCACCGGTCTGCGGGTGCTGGCGGGCTATCGGCTGTACCGGGATGCTTTCGATCTGGGGCCAGGGGCCTATGCGGCGCTCTTCGGCGAGATCTGCCCCTTCTGGCGGGCGGACATGGTGGTCGCCGGCGCCGACGGCGTGACCTCCGGGCTGGAGCAGACCGAAATCTCGCTCCTGCGCGCGCTGTTCGGGGATGACGCGACCGCCCTGCACCAGATGATCACCGAGGCCGGGACCCCGATCGACGACACCGGCCTTGCCGATATGGTGTGCCGCGGGCTCAGGCTTTCCGTGGTTGAGCTGGACGCGCTGGTCGATGCGCTCGGTGCAGATTTCGCCCTGAGGACCGCCGTCGACGCCCGTGGCCTCGGCGCGCTGTATCGCCTTGCGACGGTCTTCCGCATGATCGGCTGGCCGCTGCTGTCCGGTCTGCGGCTGGTGGCGCTGGTGAGCGGACAGTCGACCGTGGACGACCAGCTTCTGCGTGATCTGACGGTCAGGAACGAAACCGCCGACGGGACCGCGCGCCTGTGCACGGCCCTTGACCAGATCATCGGACTGGTCCGGTGGATGGCCGAGGCGGAGCTGTCGCCGGATGCGCTGCTGGCGCTGCTGACGCCGACCGCGACCACTGGCCTGCGGGCCAGCGAGGCCGACCGCGCCTGGCTGGACGGTCTGGCCGCGGCGGTCGCGCCGGCGCTTGGACGTGCCGACAGCTTTCGCGGATTTGAGACATGGGACAGCCGGGACGCGGTGCCGGTCACCATCGCCGGGGAGATCTGGCACGAGCATATGCGGGCGGCGGGTGGCCTGTATCGGGCCTCTGGCGTGTTTCATCCGGGCATGGACCGCGCGGCCATATCGGCGATATGCCGCGACTTTCTGCAAGACGGTCACACCGTCGACCTCGACCTCGACGGTAACGCCTCGCGGCTGGACCGGCTGGTCACGCTTCTTGAAAAGGCCCGTGACGCGCAGGCCCTGACGCTTGAGCGTGCCCTTGGAACCTTCGGCAGCACATTGACGGCCTCGGGCGCCGGCGCGTTGATGAGATGGGCGCAGACCAATTCGTTCGACGCTCTCGATGCCCTGCTGGCCGGCGCCGACGCCGCGACCGCGTTGTTCCGGCTTCAGGAATTGCGGCGCCATGCCGCGGCAGTCGATGCCCTGGCCTTGGGCGATATCGATTTGCAGCTCATCGCCTGGAGGCCCGACTGGCTGACCCCGGACGCGGCCGAAAGCGGGCCGGATGGGCCGCGGCCCCGGGCGCTTTGCCTTGAGCAACTCGTCGCGTTCCACCGCTTCGCGACGCTTCAGATCGGTGCCGCGACGGACGAGGCGTGGCTGGGCTATCTGACGGTGGCACGTGATGGCCGGCCGGGGGCGGAGGCCTCGGCCGAGGACGTGGCGATCTGGCACACGGCCTGCAAGGACATGCTCGCGATCCTGCTGGACTGTCCGGCCACGGACGTTATGGCCTATCTGGTGCCCCTCGTCGGGCCCGACGGCGTAGCCGACGATCTGAGCACGATCGACGCGGTGGCCCGCCATGCCCGCCTGGCCGATACCCTCCATATCGGCGCCGCCGAGCTGCTCGCGCTCAAGGCCGTGAGCGGTCCGCTCGCGGGTGGTGACTGGGCGGCGGCGGCGGCCGGAGCCCAAGCCGGGCTCGCGCGTTTCAAGGGGGGCAGCCAGATAGCCGGCTTTCGCCATGCGCTCGCCGAGCTCAGGCGCGATGCGCTGGTCGCGGCCTATATGCGCACCACGATCGCCGCCGATCCCGACCTTGCCGACGAGGTCAGGGACCGCGAGTCGCTCTACAGCCATCTGTTGCTCGATGTGCAGGTGACCAGCGCCGTGCCGACCAGCCGGCTCGTCGAGGCGACCAGTTCCTTGCAGCTTTATATCAGTCGCGCGCTCAACGGGCTTGAGCAGGGAGTGGACTTCGTCGATCGGCCGGCCCTTGCCGCGCAATGGCGCCTCAACAGATATTACCGTCAATGGGAGGCCAACCAGAAGCTGCTACTCTATCCGCAGAACTATATCGAGCCGGAGTTGCGCTACATTACCTCTCCGGAATTCAACGATCTGCTGCGATCCGTCTCGGGCGGCGATGTCAGTGAGGACAGTGTCGAGGCGGCGGTGAACGCCTATATGGCGGGCCTGGCCGGCTGTTGCGATCTGAGCCTGTGCAGCATTTATGTCGAGCGTGGGGACGGGGGCACGTCGTCGCATGCCACCTATCATTTTCTCGCCAACGCCCATTGGGAATCGGGGCACTTCTTCTATCGCAAGCTTGAGGCGGACTACGCGGCGATAGCCGCATTGGCGGACCCGTCCCGGTACCTCAAGGCGCTCGACTGGACATTCTGGCAGGAAGTCACGATCCCGCGGACCTATGATCTTCTGTCCGATGTGGTGCTCTGCTTCTTCCTGAACAGGTATTACTTCTTCTGGCTGGAAATCGAGGAACGGAAGCTTCAGACCCCGGAGGGCGAGGTGACCTCCTGGCGGATCCATCCATACTATATGCGCTGCGAGGCCAATGCCCTCACCGGGGTGATGCATGCCCCCGGTCTCTTCATTGACGGCGATATTGCCGGCAGTGATGGACTGCTCATCATCGACGACACGTTCAGTTGGTCGGGCCAGAAGCCAAGGCTCAACGGCACCTATCATCCGCGGGCTCTGAAGAATGTGTTCACCTATGGCGAGGTTGCGGCCAATGCCGAGACGGTGAGCGGCGCGGATGGCGGCATTGTTGTCAGCTTCGGTGTCGATCTTGAAGATGGTCAGCAGGCTGTCCGGCAGACCTCGCTTCAACTGCGTCTGACTGAAAAATGGGCGGATGCTATTCTTATTCTGAATGATAGCATCGATACCAAATTTCAGAGTGCCGCACCAGTTGGATACAAAAGCATATATCCGAGACTGTTTGCCGAAGATGGCGTAATTGCCGATAAATATAGCGAAACAAGTTCTTTTTCTCTGAATGATTTACTCAAGCAGGACTATATATGTACCCGTCCCGCCGGCCAGCCTGTCGATCTTTCCGTGACGAATGACTATGGCGACCCGAAAAATGCCGTGATCAACCTGACCTTTACGCCGTCTCCCGTTGGTGGCGGGACGCTTGGTGTGGTCAAGGTGAGCGCCAATCTGGGGGACCGCACATATTCGAGGCGAGTCTACAATTCCACCGCGCAGGATAGCGCGTTCACGGCTCTGAGAGAGGCGCAGCCGACCGGGATCCGGATGAAAATGAACATCATACTGATCTATGGTTCGCGCAGGCCGGCCGAGAGGTTCGAGAGCGCCTGGTTCACAAGTCCCACGGCCATCTACAAGGACGATTTCGCCGACATGCCCTTCAAGGACATGGCGACCATGAAAACCGTGCACATTCGCGACGAGACGATCGAGGGGGTCGTGGCGCTTCCCCGCGACTGGGCGATCTGGGAAGCAGAAGGCGCGGATCTGATCGTGGACATAGAGGTCGAGCGAACCGTCCCTGACATGATATTTTCTGCGATCGTCAAGGGGCAGCCTGTCGATTTCTCCAAAAGCCCAGATAATAAGGTGAAGAGTTTCGCTGCCGGGGCGGGATTCTTCCATCTTTATCCCGCAAAAGGGAAATTAAATACGGGGTGGGCACTTGGTGGCGCGCATGGCAGCCACAATTTCGTCCATCTCGTGGATCATGATACGGCGCCGATCGCGGACACGTTTCTGCTTCTGAATTCGTCGCCGGCCCTTATACCAAGTCCCATGGACGGTCACCCATGTGCCCATGATCGCATGCCGATGGACATGATGAGCCACGGCTGATCGACG
>NZ_BMDZ01000099.1 GCF_014636235.1 Tistrella bauzanensis | reverse complement strand
GTCCCTCCCAAGCCAAAAAGGTCGACAACGAGAGATTCAGACTTTTTCCGCTCTGTCACGCACAGTTTCACCCGATTGCCCTGATACGGGCACGCCGGCACATGGCGTTGCCGCGCATGGCGGTGCTAGGATGCGCCCAACCCCGCACGACCACCGGTCCCGGATAGATGTTGACCCTATGACCAGCGAATTGATCACCGGCCCCCCGCGACATGTCCGGCCATGGCCGCTTCTGGCCCTGTTGTCGGCCACAGCCGGCCTGGGGCTGCTTCAGGCCTGCGTACCGGCGGTGGCCACCGGCGGTGTGACGGCGGTATCGGCGGCGGCGGATGAACGCGGCATCGGCGGCGTGATATCGGACGCCGATATCCGCGCCGGCATCGCCCGACGGTTGTTCGAGCGCCAGGTCGACGAGTTGTACCGCCCGGTGCATATCCAGGTGAACCAGGGCCGGGTGCTGCTGACCGGCCGGGTCGCTACACCCGCATGGCAGGCCGAGGCGCAGGCGATCGCCGCCGGCGTGCCGGGGGTCACCGCGGTGATGAACGAGGTCCGGGTGGCCGAGGCCGGCGATCTTGGCGATTACGCCCGCGACACCTGGATCACCACCCGGCTCCGGGCCGCGGTCCTTGCCGACGATACGGTCAATAGCTTCAACTACAATATCGAGGTGTCAGGCGCGGTGGTCTATCTGATCGGGCTGGCCAGCAGCGATGCCGAACATCTGCGGGTGGTGGAGATCGCCCGTGGCATCCCCAATGTCAGGCGCGTGGTGTCACATGTTCAGGTCAAACCCGCGGCCCCTGCCGGAGAACGGTCATGAGCACAGAGGCGCCCCCTGCCGGGCGGGCCGGTTCCGTCGACCGCGCCGCCATCGCCCGCCGCCTGGAAGCCATCGGCCGGCTGGATGACGAGGCGATCCCGATCGCCGAGACCGCGCTGATGCTGTCGATGCTCGACCATCCCTCAGCCGACCTCGCCGCCTGCCGCGACCTGCTCGACGAACTGGCGCTGGCCGCCGAGACCGAGGCCCGGGCGCGTGGCCTGAAGACCGGGGTGGATGCGGCCGACAGCGACGATGCCGCCGGCGACCGCGCCCGGCTGATCGCCGATACCCTGTATGGCCGCTTCGGCTTTGGCGGCGACGAGCAGACCTATGACGAGGACGACAATGCCAGCCTGGCGAGGGTGCTGATCCGCCGGCGCGGCATGCCGGTGGCGCTGGGCATCCTGGCCATGCATCTGGGCGAGGTGCTGGGCTGGCCGGTGACGGGGGTGAACTTCCCGGCGCATTTCCTGGTCCGGGTCGATGGCGCCCATGACCGGGTGCTGGTCGATCCGTTTCATGGCGGCCGGATCATGGAAACCCCCGATCTGCGCGCGCTGCTGAAACAGGTGTCGGGCGAGACCGCCGAGCTTGAGGCCGGGCATTACCGGGCGGTCGACCGCCGCGCGGTGCTGCTGCGGCTGCAGAACAATCTGAAGATCCGGGCGTCGGGACGCGGCGAGCTTGAACGTGCCCGCGACATCCTGGCCCGCATGCTGCTGATCGCCCCCACCGACTGGGCGCTGTGGTACGAGCTGGGGCTGATGCGCGCCCGGCTTGGCGAACAACTGGGCGCCGTGCAGGCGCTGGAGGTTTTCGCCGCCAACACCACCGCCGAGGAACCCCGCCGGCGTGCGCTGACCCTGGTCGAGCGCCTGCGTGCCGAGATCAACTGACGCATCCCCGTGAAGGAAACCGTTCGATGAGCCTTGCCGTCGCCGTCCAGATGGACCCGATCCAGTCGATCGACATCAATGCCGACAGCACCTTCGCGCTGATGCTCGAAGCCGAGCGCCGCGGCCACCGTCTGTTCTATTACCTGCCCCGCGACCTGTCGCTGCGCGACGGCCGGGTCACTGCCCGCGGCCACGAGATCACCGTGCGCCGCATGGCCGGCGATCATTACCGCATGGGCGCCGCCGAGGTGCGGGATCTGGCCGATACCGATGTGGTGCTGCTGCGCCAGGATCCGCCCTTCGACATGGCCTATATCACCACAACCCACATGCTTGAGCATGTGCATCCGAAAACGCTGGTGGTGAATGATCCGTCATCTGTGCGCAATGCGCCCGAAAAGCTGCTGGTCACCCATTACCCCGAGTTGGCGCCACCGACCCTGATCACCACCGACGTGCTGGCGCTGCGGGAGTTCCGGGCCGAGCACCGCGACATCATTCTGAAGCCGCTCTACGGCAATGGCGGTGCCGCCGTGTTCCGCATCCGCCCGGATGACGAGAATTTCAACAGCGCGGTCGAGGTGTTCAGCCGGCTGGGCCGCGAGCCGATCATCGCCCAGCGCTATCTGCCCGATGTCCGCCAGGGCGACAAGCGGATCATCCTGGTCGACGGCGAACCGCTCGGCGCCATCAACCGGGTGCCCGCCGAGGGTGAGGCGCGGTCGAACATGCATGTCGGCGGCCGGCCCGAGGCCACGTCGCTCACCGCGCGTGAACGCGAGATCTGCGAGGCGATCGGCCCGTCACTGAAGGCCCAGGGGCTGATCTTCGTCGGCATCGACGTGATCGGCGACTATCTCACCGAGATCAACGTCACCTCGCCGACCGGGCTTCAGGAGATCGAGCGCTTCGACGGCACCAATCTCGCCGCCTCGATCTGGGATGCCATCGAAAGCCGGCGCTGAGGGCGGCACCCCCGGCCGCTATCGCACACCGGCCACCACCCGTTCATCAGGCCAGGAGCCTTCCGGACCATGACCACCGACGACGTCATCATCTGGCATAATCCGCGCTGCTCGAAATCGCGGGCCGTGCTCGACCGGCTCACCGCGCGCGGCATCAATCCGATCGTCGTGCGCTATCTCGACACCCCGCCCGACGCGGTCAAGATCGCGGCGGTGCTCGGCATTCTGGGTGTGGATGCCCGCGCGTTGATCCGCAAGGGCGAGCCGGAATACAAGGCCCTGGGGCTGGACGACCCGGCGATCGGCGACAGCGCGCTGATCGCCGCCATGGCCGCCCACCCCAGGCTGATCGAGCGCCCGGTGGTGATCCACCGCCAACGTGCGGTCATCGGCCGACCGACCGAGGCGGTCGACAGCCTGTTCTGATCAGGCGCGGGCCCGCGCTTCCCGACCGGCACGCGGTTTGCTTTCCGGCACGCGGTTTGCTTTACTTTGCGCGCATTGATTGATACGTAGCGCGATCATCACGAAAAATGGTTTAATCCCTCAGCATCGTTGCATCTTGGCTTCCGTGCGGCGCCATCCGCGTGATGCGCGCCGCGTGGACGCGCTGCGCAACGGACAGTGCAACGATCCAGCCGAGGGAGAGGCCGACGTGGACGCCAGCACCCGCAGCCTGCACCGTTCCAGCCCTGCCATGGCCGAAGATGCAGGGGCCGATGATGCAGGGGCCGGGGATACAGGGGCCGATGATGCAGGGACGCCGCATCCATCGCCGTGCGCCGGCACACTTGCCGATGCCGACGCCCTGTTTCATGCCGGCGTCGGCCAGCGCATCCGCCGCATCAGGCGTGCCCGTGGGCTCACCCAGGAACGCTGTGCCGCGGCCCTGGGCATCAGTTTTCAGCAGCTGCAGAAGTATGAGAAGGGCCGCAACCGCATTGCCGCCTGCACGCTGGTGCGTCTGGCCGAGGTGCTGGAAGTGGCGCCGGACGCCCTGCTCGACGACACCACCGATCCGCTGACCGTGCCCCCCCCGCCGCCGGCGCGACCCGAAGCCGGACCCGAAGCCATTGGCCATCACCCGGCCGACGCCGGGGGTGGAGGCGGTGGCCGATCCCACCGCGCGGCGTGCCCTGACCGATCTGATCCGGGCGCTGTCGAGTGCCAACCTCAAGTGCGCGCCCTGACCCGACGGACCGCCTGCCACCGCATGCCTCACACACATGAAACGCCGCCGGCTCCCTCTGCGGGAACCGGCGGCGTTTCATGTCGGGCAGAGGTACACGTCGGGCAGATTGCGGCGATCAGGGCGTGACCGTCGGTGTCACGCCGCCATCCGCCATCACTGCGGCTGGCTGCGGCGCTGCTGTTCGGCCTGATACAGCTGCACGAAATCGATCGGGTCCAGCATCAGCGGCGGGAAACCGCCATCGCGGGTGGCGTCCGAGATGATCCGGCGCGCGAAGGGGAAGATCTGGCGCGGGCCTTCGATCAGCAGGAAGGGCTGAACCTGTTCCTGTGGGAAGTTCTCCAGCATGAACACGCCGGCATAGGACAGTTCGCACAGGAAGGTGGTGGTCTCTTCGTGCTTCGCCGAAGCCGACAGCTTCAGTTCGACCTCGAAATTGTTGTCGCCCAGCGGCTGGGCGCCGACATTCACCGTCACCGCGATGTTCGGCCGGTTCTGGGCCGAGGCGATCAGCGAGCGTGGCGCGTTCGGGTTCTCGAACGACAGATCCTTGATGTACTGGATGGCAAGACGGAAGCGCGGTGCGGCATCGGTGCCGGCGCCGGCGGCATCATTGCCTTCGGGCGTCTGGGTGTCGGCCATGGGGTGCTGGTCTCCGCTCGGTGACGCAGGCGTGTGCCTGATGACGAGGTAGATGGGGTCTGATGGACGGGCGTCCGGTTGACGCAGGTCCGGTTCCGGGCGCCCGGTCGGGCCGGGCCGCAAGGAAGACTTGCGACCAGACCGCCGGCCCCGTTCGGCCTAACATGAGACCGCCCCCCACGGCAAGCCGCGCGGGTTGAAGATTGCCGGCCGCCGGTCAGCGGCCGATCAGCGGCGGGTCGTCATCGCTGCCACCCGGTCGGTCCCGGCGGCGCGACGCATCCTCCTGGGCCGAATACTCGCCCTCAATGATCACCGTGCCGTCAGCCGACCGCCAGGTGCCGCCGCCCTGGCCGGGGCCGGCGCTGCGGGTGGCCATCATGAACCGGGCGCGGGCCTGGATCTGGCGCTGCAACACCCGGCGCAGGCCCGGCACCAGCAGCAAGGCACCCAGCGCGTCGGTGAAGAAGCCCGGCACCAGCAGCAGCACCGCCGCCAGCCCCAGAAACAGGCCGTCGAACACCTCGTCGACCGGGGCCTCGTTGCGCTCCAGGCGGGCGCGGGCGCTCATCAACGCACGGATCCCCTGGCGGCGGAGCATCCAGGCACCGATCACCGCGGTCAGCACACACAGGCCCACCGTCGGCAGGGCACCGATCTCGCCGCCCACCTGGATGAACAGCACGATCTCGACCAGCGGCGTGATGAGAAGGATAAGAAGCAGTGAGACTGCGGCGACCATGCTTGCCCTTTCCTGAACCGACCCTTATGTAAGGGTGGAAGCGGCGCCGTCCAACCCTCGCTGTGTTCGTGTGACGTAATCCGAACCGCCGCCCTTGGCGATACGTTTGGTCGTGCCGGTTCAGCCGGGTGCGGCCCATCGATCGTGCCCCGCCGCCGAACTCCTTCGCGCGGACGCCTCCGACGGCCAGGTCCAGTGTTCATGGAATATCTCGACATACTCTTCTTCGCCCTGGTTGCCGTGTTCGTGGCATTGCGGCTGCGTGGGGTGCTTGGAACGCGGACCGGCCATGAGCGGCCGCCCGAGGACAAGGCGCTGTCGCGGCGAAATGCCGCAGCCGGTGCCAAGGCGGGCGATCCCGCCGCACCGCCCGGCCCCGCCCGGGTGCTGCCGTTTCCCATGTCCGACAGCGT
Source organism: Tistrella bauzanensis (assembly GCF_014636235.1). NCBI lineage: Bacteria > Pseudomonadati > Pseudomonadota > Alphaproteobacteria > Geminicoccales > Geminicoccaceae > Tistrella > Tistrella bauzanensis. The sequence goes on along the minus strand of NZ_BMDZ01000099.1, from coordinate 7,948 downwards.
CATGGCGCTGATCGACGAACCGGCGCGCGACGGCATCGAATATATCCGCCGCGCCGATCGCAATTTCGACCCCAAGGGCTTCCTCGACGGTGCCCAGCAGGCGTTCGAGATGGTTCTGGACGCCTTCGCCCGCGGCGACAAACAGACGCTGGGCATGCTGCTGTCACCACAGGTGATGGCCGGCTTCTCGGCCGTGATCGACGAGCGCGAGGCGGAAGGCCAGACCCACAGCACCCGGATCGTGTCGGTGCGCGAACCGCGCATCGCGGAAGCCCGGCTGGCGGGCAGCCTGGCGCAGGTGACGGTGCGGTTCTCCACCACCCAGATCAACCAGACCTTGGACAACCAGGACCGGGTGATCGCGGGCGGTGCCGAGGAAATCGATCTGATCGACCTGTGGACGTTCGAGCGTGACACCCGGTCCAGCGATCCGAACTGGATGCTGACCGCCACCCGCAGCGGCGCATGAGCCGAGCGGTGATGGCGCCGCGGGTCGCGGCAGCGGTCATTCTGCTGGTGGCGCTGGTTGTGGCCGTGTTCGCCATCGGCCCGCGCGCGCCCGGCCCTGCCCCTGAAACGCCGCCCCCAGCGGCTCCGGCGGCCCCCGCTGGCCTCGCGCGGTTCGAACGGGTCGCCTTCACCGATCTGGCCGGCTGGGATGCCGATGACCAGTCGGCGGCGCTGGGCGCCTTCCAGATCTCGTGCCGGATCATCCTGCGCCGGCCGCCCGATGCCCTGCTCGACCACAGCGGCCGGTTCGGCACGGTCGGCCATTGGCGCGATCTGTGCGGCGCCGCGGTCGATCTGCCGCTGGATGATGCCGGGGCCGCGCGCGGCTTCTTCGAGCGCCATTTCAACGCCTGGCGGGTGACGAAGCCCGATGGCGACGTCCGGGGCCTGTTCACCGGCTATTACGAGCCCGAGCTTGCCGGCGCGCTCACCCCCGATACCCGCCATGACGTGCCGCTCTACCGGCTGCCCGATGATCTGGTGGTCGCCGATCTGGGCGCGTTCGACCAGACGCTCGATGGCCGGCGGATCGTCGGCCGGGTCAGCGATGGCGGCCGGCTTGAACCCTATTACGACCGCGCGGCCATCGCCGATGGCGCGCTGGATGATCGCGGCCTGGAACTGCTGTGGGTCGACGACCCGGTCGACGCCTTCTTCCTGCAGATTCAAGGCTCCGGCCGGGTGCGGCTGCCCGACGGGCAGGTGCTGCGCGTGGGCTATGCCGGCGCCAATGGCCGGCCCTATCGCTCGATCGGCAAGGTGCTGATCGATCTGGGCGAGATGAACCCGGAAGAGGTGTCGCTGCAGACCCTCCGCGCCTGGCTGGCGGCGCATCCCGACCGGATGGCCGAGATCCTCGACCAGAACCCGTCCTATGTCTTCTTCCGGCTGCTGGAGGATGACGGGCCGCTGGGCGCCATGGGCGCCGTGCTCACCCCCGGCCGGTCGCTGGCGGTGGACCGGGCCGCGCTGCCGCTGGGCGCACCTGTCTGGCTCGACACCACCTATCCCGACGGCGTCGGCTCCATCGGCGGCACGCCGCTGCGCCGGCTGATGGTCGCCCAGGATACCGGCGGCGCGATCAAGGGCGCGGTGCGCGGCGACGTGTTCTGGGGGCCGGGCGATTTCGCCGAACTGGTCGCCGGCCGCATGAAGCAGCCCGGCGGCTATACCCTGCTGCTGCCGCTGGCGATCGACCCACAGGCCGCCGCCGCCGAGGCACCACCCGCCGGTTGAACCGCCGGCGCCGGGTCGTCTGCGCTGAAAGCTTGCCTCTGTGGCCGCATCGTCCCATCCTCGTCGGCAAATGGCGGTCGGACAGCCATGCCCGCTCAACGGGCGGCGGCGGACGCGAAGAAGGCTTGAAGAGGACGAGACCCAAGGTGAGCGCTGACGTTGAGGACAAGGCGGGATTGCCTCCCCGCGCCCTGCAGCCGGTGACGGTCGGGCTGTTCGCGACCTGTCTGGTCGACATGTTCCGGCCCAGTGTCGGCTTCGCGACCGCCAGACTTCTGGAAGCTGCCGGCTGCCGGGTGGTGGTGCCCGATGCCCAGACCTGCTGCGGCCAGCCGGCCTATAATTCCGGCGACCGCAAGGATGCCCGGGCACTGGCCCGCGACATGATCCGGCTGTTCGAGCCGTTCGATTATGTGGTGGTGCCGTCGGGTTCCTGCGGCGGCATGATTTCGCATCATTATCCCGATCTGCTGCGCGACGATCCCGACTGGGGGCCGCGCGCGCGCCGGCTGGCGGCGCGCTGCTATGAGCTGATGGCGTTCCTGGTCGATGTCCGGGGCATGGATGCGGTGACCGCGCGCCTTGATGCCACCGTCACCTATCACGACAGTTGCTCGGGGCTTCGCGAGCTTGGCGTCAAGGCCCAGCCGCGCCGGCTGCTCGACAGTGTCGAGGGGCTGACCCTGAAGGAGCTGACCGGCGCCGAGGATTGCTGCGGTTTCGGCGGCACGTTCTGCGTGAAATACCCCGACATCTCGGGCCGCATGGTGTCGAACAAGGTGGCGGATATCCGCGCCACCGGCGCCGACATGCTGCTGGCCGGCGATATGGGCTGCCTGCTGAACATGGCCGGGCGGTTGAAGCGCGAGGGTTCGACCGTTCAGATCCGGCATGTGGCCGAGGTTCTGGCGGGCATGACCGACACGGCACCGATCGGCGATACCGCCGATACGGCCCGGCGTCGCTGACCGCCGGAGGCCGATCGATGCAGGCGACCAGTCATCAGTTCAAAGACAACGTTAAACGGGCGATGGGCGATGCCGAGCTTCAGGCATCGCTGTCGAAGATCAAGAACGGCTTCGTGCACAAGCGGGCGGCGGCGGCGGCGGCGCTGCCGGAATTCGAGACGCTGCGCGACGAGGCCCGCGACATCAAGAACCATGTCCTTGGCCATCTCGACATCTATCTTGAGCGGTTTACGGCCGAGGTCGAGGCACGCGGCGGCCACGTCCATTGGGCGCCCACCGCCGCCGATGCCCGGCGGATCATCATCGATCTGGCCCGCGACAGCGGCGCCCGCACGATCACCAAGTCCAAATCGATGGTGACCGAGGAAATCGCCCTCAACGACGCGCTGGAACAGGTGGGCATCGAGCCGATCGAGACCGACCTTGGCGAATACATCATCCAGCTTGCCAAGGAACCGCCCAGCCACATCATCGCGCCCGCAATCCACAAGACCAAGGAACAGGTGGCGGAACTGTTCCTGCGCCACCATGGCCGCTATGGCAAGACCCAGCGCCTGACCGAGCCGACCGACATGGTGCGTGAGGCGCGCGAGGTGCTGCGCCAGAAATATCTCGATGCCGATATGGGCATCACCGGCGCCAATTTCCTGGTCGCCGAAACCGGATCGATCATCCTGGTCACCAATGAGGGCAATGCCGACCTGACCCTGGCCCTGCCCAAGCGCCATGTGGTGGTGGCGGGAATCGAGAAGCTGGTGCCGACGCTGGAAGACGCCTCGACCATGCTGCGGGTGCTGGCACGCTCGGCCACCGGCCAGGAATTCTCGTCCTACACCACCCTGGTGACCGGGCCGAAGCGCGATGGCGATCTCGACGGCCCGGACGATTTCCACATCGTGCTGCTCGACAATGGCCGCTCGGGCATGATCGGCACCGAGTTTCAGGACATGCTGCGCTGCATCCGCTGCGGCGCCTGCATGAACCACTGCCCGGTCTATAACGCCGTCGGCGGCCATGCCTATGGCTGGGTCTATCCGGGGCCGATGGGCGCCGTGCTCACCCCGGCGCTGATCGGGGTGGATGAAGCCGGGCATCTGCCCAATGCCTCCACCTTCTGCGGGCGCTGCGAACAGGTATGTCCGGTGCGCATTCCCCTGCCCCGGATGATGCGTGCCTGGCGGACGCGCGAATTCGAACGCGGTCTGAACCCGACCGGCCAGCGCTGGGGCTTGGGCCTGTGGGCCTGGTTCGCCCGCAGGCCGCGTGCCTACCGGCTGCTGTCGCGCACCGGCGCTGCGGTGCTGGGCAGGCTTGGGCGCGGCAATGGCCGGTTCCGCCGCCTGCCGCTGGCCGGCGGCTGGACCGGGGTCCGCGATCTGCCGGCACCGGAAGGCCGCAGCTTCGTCGCCGCCTGGAAGGCCGATGGCCGTCCCACAGCCATGCCCGTCTCCCCGACACAGGGCACCACCGGGAGCACGAAGCCATGACCGCCGACAGCGCCCGCACCGAGATCATGGCGGCGGTCCGCGCCGGCATCGGCCGCGATGCCGCCAATGAAGCCGATGCCCGCGCCCGAGTCGCGGCCCGGCTTGCCGCCCACAAACCCAATACCGTGCCCGCCCGCAGCGATCTGGACCCGGCCGGCCGGGTGTCGCTGTTCATCGACATGCTGCGGAAGGTTTCAGGCACCGTCGCGCGGGTGGATGGTACCGGCCAGGTGCCGGCGGCGATCCTGGACTATCTGGCGGCCTGCAACCTGCCGATGGCTGCCGCCCGCGCGCCCGATCCGCTGCTGGATGCCATCGACTGGCAGGGTCTGGCACCGATGCTGTCCCTGCGCGCCGGGCCGGCGCAGGCGGCAGACGAGGTGTCGGTGACATCCGCCTTCGCCGGCATCGCCGAAACCGGCACGCTGGCGCTGGCATCGGCCGCATCCCACCCGACCACGCTGAATTTCCTGCCCGAGACCCATATCGTGGTCTTGCCAGCAGCCCGTATTGTCGGCACCTATGAGGATGTCTGGGCGCGGATGCGGGCCGAACTTGGCCTGCTGCCGCGTGCGTTGAACCTGATCACCGGCCCCAGCCGCACCGGTGACATCGAACAGCAGATCGAGCTGGGCGCCCACGGGCCCCGCCGGCTGCATGTCGTGATCGTCGACGAGGCCTGAAACCACCCATGCCGCAACGCCCGCCCCAACTGCCGCACAGGTCGACGACCGACCGGCCGACCAGAGACAGGCCGGGCACGGACAGAGACGTGTTGCGCCCCGATCTCGACACCGAGGCGCGGCTGTTCGAACGGGCGATGCGGGCCGAGGCGGTGGCGGCCGAAACCGGCTGGCGCGGCCCCGACCTGCCATCCACCCATGCCACGGCCGCGGCCGGCGATGCCGATGGCGTGGCGCCGCAGCCACGCCGCCGGGCACTGGATGCGCTGAGGAAGCCTGCCGCGACGCCAAAGCTGGTGCGCCGGTCGGCCCGTGGCCTCAGCCGCGCCGAGACCGCGCTGTTCGGCGCGGCGATGTCTGACGTGACGCCGATCAAGGGTCACGCGCCGGTCGCCGTGCCGCCACCGCCCGCCCCGCCACCGCCGCCACCGCCGATCGTGTCGTCAGCGGTCTTGCCATCACCGGCGGCCCCGATATCCGCGCCGGCATCGCGCGGTCGCGTGGCGACCTTGACGCCGCAGCCGCTGGAAGCCCTCACCCGCAAGCCGGTCGACGGGCTGGATCTGCGCAACCAGACCCGGTTGCGGCGCGGCGCCATGCCGGTCGAGGCGATGCTGGATCTGCATGGCCATAATCGTGAGGTCGCGCGCGGCATGCTGGTCGATTTCATCGCCCGCTCCCATGCCCGGGGCCTGCGCTGCGTGCTGGTGATCACCGGCAAGGGCGGGCCGCGCCCGCAGCCGGTGGTGCGCCGGCGCGGCGACCCGCTGCCCGACGAGACCGTGGCGGCGCCACGCGACCCCTGGGCGACCAACCCAGCGGGCGTGATCCGCAGTGAATTGCCTCGCTGGCTGAATGAACCCGACACCCGGCCGAAAGTGCTGGCCTTCACCCATGCCCGCCAGATGCATGGCGGCTTCGGCGCGGTCTATGTGCTGCTGAAACGCGACCGATGACCCCGTTCGGTGAAAGGCTGCGCCAGCTTCGGGCACGCCGCGGCATCAGCCAGAAGCAGATGGCCCATGACCTGCAGATCTCCAATGCCTATCTTTCGGCGCTGGAACACGGCCGGCGTGGTGCGCCGACCCGGTCGCTGCTGATCCAGATCTGCGCCTATTTCAACATCATCTGGGACGAGGCCGAGGAACTGGAGCGGCTGGCCGCACTTTCGCATCCGAAGGTGACCGTCGATACCGGCGGCCTCAGCCCCCGCGCCACCCGGCTGGCCAATCTGATCGCCGACCGCATCGCCCGCTTCGATGATGCCACGCTCGACCGGCTGCTCGCCATTATCGACAGCGTGCCCGGCTCACGCCCCGAACGCTCCTAGCTGCCACCAAACGCCCGCAATCATGAGGACATCCGTCATGGCCCCGCCCGCCCAAGCCCGTATCGCCATGGTCGCCAGCCTGAATGCCGACCGGGTGATCCGTCTGGACCGGCGGATCGTGTCGGGCGGCCGGCCGCGCGGCACCGATGAGGGGCCACGCATCGGCGGATCGGGCGTCAATGTCGGCACCGCCCTGATCCTGGCCGGCCACCCGGTGCAGCTCATCACCCGGGTGGCGCATGACGCCCTGGCCGACCGGCTGGTGGCCGAGGTGGAAGCGATCAGCTTCGACGTCTCGAAGCTCGACCGCAGCCTTGACCGCTCGCCTGAGACCATGCTGCTGCTCGACCCGGAAGGCGAGCGCACGATCCTGAAGATCGGCCATCATCTGGCCTGGGTGCCGCCCGAAGACGTGCTGGACGGCGCCGACTTCCTGTTCCTGAACAGCCGCAACCCCGATGCCGGCCGGATCCTGGCCGCCGCCGCCGCGCGTGGCATGCCGCGTATCGCCCAGATCCCGCCAGCCGAACATGAAGCCGGCCTGCCCGCCGGGAGCTGGCCGGCCGAGGTGTTCGTGGCCTCGATCGACGATCTGGCGCCGGCCGCCGCCGCCGATCCCTGGGCGGCGGCCAGCCGGCTGGCTGGCCCCGGCCTGCGCTGGGTGATCGTCACCTATGGCGCCGATGGCAGCGATGCGATCGGCCCCGATGGCCGCCGGCATCACTGCGCTGCCCCGCATGTGGCGCATGTGGTCGATACCACCGGCGCCGGCGATGCCTTCGCCGGCGGCTTCACCGATGCCTGGCTGCACGGCGCCGATATCGACACCGCGCTGGGCCGCGGCAGTGCCTTCGGCGCGCTGGCGGTTCAGACCGAGGGCAGCGTGCTCAAGAGCCTGCCCGCCTAGACTGTTCAGGATGCTCGGGCCAGGCTGACCCGCGTCCGGATCAGCAGCGCCGCCACCGCCAGCACCAGGGTCGCCGCCAGGATCACGCCGGTGGCGCCATTGGCATCGAAGATCAGGCCGCCCGCCGCCGCACCAGTGGCGATGGCCAGCTGGATCGCGGCGACGATCAGCCCGCCGGCGCTTTCGGCCTCGTCCGGCACCGCCCGGGTCAGCCAGGTCGACCACGCCACCGGCACCGCGCCGAAGGCCATGCCCCACAGGGCCAGCATCGCCGCATCGCCAGCGACACTGCCGCCGAACCACACGAGCCCCAGCCCCAGCGCCACCATCAGCACTGGCATCGCCAGCAGCACCGCCTTCAGGTTGCGGGCGATCAACGGCCCGGCGAAACCGGTGCCGATGAAATTGGCCACACCGAAACCCAGCAGGATCGCCGAGATGCCGGTGATGCCGACCCCGGTCACGGTTTCAAGGAATGGCCGCAGATAGGTGAACACGGCGAAATGGCCGGTGAACACCAGCAGCACCGCGATCATGCCGGCGCTGATGCGTGGCCGGCGCAGCACCTGCACCAGGGTGCCCAGCCGGGTGGTGCCGGTGGGGGCCATGCGCGGCAGGGTCGCCAACTGCACCATGAAGGCCAGAAGCCCGAGGCCCGCCGCCATCAGGAACACCATCCGCCAGCCCAGCAGATCGCCCAGAAAGCTGCCGAGCGGCGCTGCCGCCACGGTCGCGGCCGACACGCCGGCAGGGGAATCGGGTGAAAATTTTAAGCTGCGATGATGCTTGCGAGGAAGTCGTCGTCCCAAGCGGCGACCTTGCGTCGG